>NZ_CP043875.1:1800000-2100000 GCF_032878975.1 Methanoplanus sp. FWC-SCC4 | reverse complement strand
AGTTACCGGAGCCGTTGCACTGACAAAGATGTATGACCCGAAAATCATGACATTCGGTGCAATATTTGCAATTCTCTTTGCATTCGTTGCAAAAATCGGTGCATTCCTGCACTCAATACCGATACCTGTAATGGGCGGAGTAATGATCCTGCTCTTTGGCCTTATCGCAAGTCTTGGTATTGACCAGCTGATAAAAAACAAAGTCGATCTCTCCTGCCAGAAAAACATAGTAATCCTCTCGCTTGTTCTCGTAACAGGTATCGGAGGTCTGTTTATTCCTCTCGGTGAGTTCAAGCTTGCCGGAATAGGACTTGCAGCAATAATCGGAGTAATACTGAACTTTGTAATTCCTGCACCAAAAGAATGCAGCGAACCCGAAGATCACGGAGTTGATTTCTGATATGGCAGTTATAAAAGTCTCACACCCGCTTGTCACACACAAGCTTGGAATGCTAAGGAACATTGATACAAATTCAAAGGACTTCAGGGAGCTTGTAACAGAACTTACAAACTTTCTGACATACGAGGTTACTAAAGACTGTGAGCTTGAAAAGACGACAATACCCGGATGGGAGGGAAAACCGGTTGAGGTTCAGAAACTAGCCGGTATTGACCCTTCAATTGTTCCGATTTTCCGTGCGGGAATCGGAATGCAGGAAGGATTTTTAAAAGTAATCCCGACTGCCAAGATTAGCTATGTCGGATATTACCGTGATGAATCAACACTCCAGCCAAAGCTTTACTATGCAAAGCTTGCAACAGAGATCCATCAGAGAAGGGTTTATGTCCTTGATCCTATGCTTGCAACCGGAGGAACAACCTCTGCCGTCTGCAAGCTCCTGAAAAAGCAGGGATGCAAGGATATTAAGGTTCTCTGCATTCTTGCGGCACCTGAGGGTCTTTCAAGAATGGAAGAGGATCATCCTGATGTCGATATTATGCCGGCTGTAATTGATGATCACTTAAATGAGAAAGGCTACATTGTCCCTGGTCTTGGAGATGCGGGTGACAGGCTTTTTGGAACCAAATAATATTTTTTAATAATTACCCGTTTTTTCTCCTGTTATTTCAGGATCACTCTGTCTTAAACCAGTAAGCGCCGGTATTTCCAATGATTAAATAATACATCCGGCAAAGATAATAATGTGAAAATTTACGATTTAATTGTTGAAAATTTTTCAATATTAATAAAAGGTCTTTTGATGGGGACTTGTGACATCATCCCCGGGGTATCGGGGGGGACTATTGCACTTATCACAGGGATATATGAAAGGCTTATAACGGCAATTGGAAATATACGCCCTGCTATTGTCGTTCCTTTGTTAAAGGGGGATTTCAAATCCTTTGAAAAAGAGCTTGAAAGAATTGATTTTGTATTTCTTCTGTTCCTTGTTGGAGGAATAGGTCTTGCAGTCATAACTTTTGCAAGGATTATACTATATCTTCTTGAAGTCTATCCGGGCCTTACCTACTCGTTTTTCTTCGGGCTGATTGTTGCCTCGTCCGTTTTGATTTTCCTGGAGATTGAATACGAAGCAAGGACGATAAAAGCCGGATTGTTTCTTATCTGTGGAATTATTGCAGGATTCGTGATAGCAGGATTAAACCCCGCATCTCTTGGACACTCTCTTCCGGTTTTGTTCTTCACAGGCATGATTGCAATATGTGCAATGATCCTTCCTGGAATTTCGGGAGCATACATCACACTTCTTATGAATCAGTACGAGTATCTTCTTGCAGCGTTAAAGGCGGTATCACTCCCGGAGATTATCTCCTATATCGCAGGCGGTCTTATCGGTCTTTTGATGTTTTCAAAGGTTCTTAAATACCTCTTAAAAAATCATCAGGTTTCAATGCTCTCATTCCTGACAGGGCTGATGCTCGGTTCGGTAAGGATGCTTTTCAATAAAATTGAAAGTGCAGGGGGTTTTGACTTAAGTGTCATATTTTTGTTTATCTCCGGCATACTGGTGATTGTGGCGATGGAGTGGATAAAGCGAAAGTATGACGGAAAGTTCAGAGTCTGAATATTATCTCTGAAATCAACTCCGTAAATTTTCATAAGACGCTGCCTGAAACTTTTTTCAGACACCTTTTTTTAAAAAACCGGTGCAGCTTAAATTTTCTGCATGAATAATGTTTATAAAACTCCTAAATATTATTGCGGTTGTGACCAGGTGTGGATGTACTCAGATTTATCCCACAAAAAAATTATTTTCCCCACTTATGCTTTAAAAATCAGGGGGTTGTTTTGGTTTTTAATTTTTGATTCTGATTATTTTTTTAAACAATTCAGATTGAAATCCCTGTCATAATTACAAAGAAGAGGATGAAGTCATACACTGTGTGTGTGATTGCCGAAACCGAGGTGTTGTAACGGCTTCTTATGATTGCAAAGATAATTCCTGCAATAAAGACTGACAAGACACCGTCCCAGCTGTACTGGAATGCATGAAGTGCGGCAAATAAAAGTGACGGTATGATAATGCCAAACTTTGGCTGCAGGAGACCCCTTATTGCAATCTCTTCGCCAAAACCTGCACAGACTGCTGCTACAACTATTCCAACCGGTGTTAAATAGGCGGCAAAGAGTTTGTTTACCGCTTCCGAATCGGTTGTTGCCCAGCCCATATAATCCCAGATGAAGCTTATCAGGTGATCTATCCCTGTAAAAAGTGCAACAAGCAGGATACCAAATCCTGCTGCGATAAGGATTTCCCTGCCTGAAGGTTTTACAAGACCGAGCCTTTCAGCGACATCTTTCAGGTTTCTTGTTGTAAAAAGCCCTGCAAGCAAAAAGGATGCAAGCACCATTGAGAGAAGTGTGAATATATCCAGAGTTATTGCATCAGACATCATCTGGTCGGGTGCGTTTAGAAAAGCTTCGGATAAATACGGCGGAGCCCCTGTTACGAGGAGCGGAACGACCATGGTCAGTGTTATCGCAAGAATTGCAACAAGTGCTATCTTATGCGGAAATGACTTCGGGTCTATTGGAATATAACGTGCCAGAAATTCCCTGAATTTTGTTGATAAACCAACCAGGCTAAAAAGTCCGGCAATGACTGTCAGGCAAAATAGCAGCGTAAGCTGAAGAATTTCCGCATTGAATGCCCCTGCCTCAATCGATGCCTCGATAAATGCGTCATCCGTAGCTGATATAATTTCAGGCGGAAGGATAGAAACAGCCCCTATTCCAACTGCGAGAAGTGCTGAAATTCCGATTAATGAGAACAGGCACATGTATGTTGGAATTTTAAGTCCGGGGAAACGCTCCGAGAGATATGCCAGCATTCCAAGTGTTACAAACGGTGCAACCTGAAGAATTGAGAGTACGAATGATTCCGCGTCTCCCGAAACCGGAATGAGAAATATAACTGCTGCGCATATCGCAAAAAGTGCAAATACCCCGATTATCCCTTCGGGTTTAAAATTATCGTTGTCTGAAGTGTTCAAATCTGTTTATCTCCATATATTACAAAAAAATAACCCTGTATTTTGATTGTCACGGGGTTTTGATCTTTTACGCATTCTTTCAGATTTTTCTTATATTAATATGCATGATGCTTTCTATCCTGAATCACTTAACTGGCAGGGCTGAATATAATAATTCCCCTTATATATGGGAAGTCATGAAAACTAAAAACCAGACTGTTTTTTATGGAAATGATTTATGATTTTCATGCCAAATAGTTATCAGGAAAATCATGTTCATAGGCATTGATCACGGAACTACCGCCATAAGATTTGCATCAGAGGATAAATACTTCAAGATCTCACGCAAGGACGCGGTATATTTTGAACTCTCGGATTTGGAAGAGATATGCAGTGTTGACGATATAGAGGGTTTTTCCGTCTGCTATTCGATGGGTGACGGGATCTCTGAAATCACAAATATAAGGGATGTTAAAAACAGGGGAGTAATCACACGTGAGGGTGCCGGTGAACACATAGGCGGCGGAACGCGTGTTTATGATGAAATATACAAAAGCGGGATTCCTGCAATAGTAATCCCCGGAATTCACAGGAATTCCCCTACTGACCCACGCTTTAAGGTATATTCCCACCAGACCAGTCCTGAAAAGCTCGGGATTGCATACGAAGTCATGCAAAAACTGGGCGATGATTTCATTGTTTCTGATGTAAGTTCAAACACGGTGTCGCTTCTCGTGTCGGAGGGGAAAATTACCGGTGCATTTGATGCATGTGTGTTTGCGCCTGGCAGAAAGCACGGGGCAATTGATGTGGACGGTATCAGGAAAATTGATTATGGGGAGTGGACTGCAAATGAGGCGTTTATGCATGCCGGTGTTGATGAAAATCTCCCTGAGTCTGATCGTTTAAGTGCACTTGCCATGTTTTCGGCAATGGAATGTGCCTCTCTTGGGCTTTTGAACAAAAATGCAAAAATTGCACTTGCGGGTTCGGCCGCCCCTCTTATTGCCTCTGAGGTCTCCGGGCTTTTGGGTGTGGATGTTTTGGTTTATGACGAGTGGTGTGCCTCTGTAGGTCTTTTTAAAATAGCAAGGGATGTTTTTTCGGGCAAAAGTTCCATACTTGGCCTTGATGTCCGGCTTTAATCAGTAAATCCGGAAAATATGATGCAGTGGTAAAAAATTATATTTATCTGCTGATATCAGACTAACCTTTTTTCAGGATCACACAGATCCTAAGCCCGTTTTCATGTTCCCCGGGGATTTTGTCTTCTGCATATACCTCTCCGCCGTACTTCAGGGCAACAAGGTCATGTACGATGTAGAGTCCGATCCCCTTTCCGCTTACCCTGTTTTTATTATCCAGATTCCGTAAAAATTTCTCAAAAATCCGGTTTTTCATCTCATCAGGGATTCCCGGACCGTCGTCTTCAATAATTATTTTAATCCGGTCACCCTGTTCTTTTGTGTATATCTTTACATTGCAGTTTTTGCCTGCATATTTCTGTGAATTGCCAAGTATGTTTGAGAAGACCTCGGTCAGAAGTTCATTTGCAATGACTCTCTGTCCTGATTCTTCAAAACTGATATTAATGTCCGGGAAATGTCTTATTACCTTATTTATCGTTTCATCCAGATCGATGAATTTCATCTGGCTTCCCTTTTCCCTTATCTTTCTGATTGTTGAGACATTTTTTATGATATCATCACTGTGTTTTATTGATGCAATTATCTTTTCTGAAGGGATTTTAAGGTCATCGCTGAGTGAATCGTTAAGATATTCTGCAAATCCGAGTGCAGCCATATTTGCATTGTTTATGTCGTGTGTCATTATATCCAGGAAAAAGTCGGCATCTTCACCTGCGGTTCTCAGTTCATTGGTTCTTTTATCTATGAGCGATTCAAGCTCCTGATTGTGAATGAGGATAGTCTTTTTTTGTTCCTCCAGTACGGATATATTATTTTTGAGACGGTTTACCATTTCAGAAATGCTGTTTTGAAGGGATATGATCTCTTCAGGGCCGCCGGTTTTGATTTTCCTCTCAAGATCGCCTTTTAATATCGTATCTGTATCTTCTGCAAGTGTTTTTACAGGCATTGCAACATGTGTGGAAACAACATATGAAATCATGATGATTAAAGCGAAAATCAGAATAAAAGACGCAAATTTTGAAACTACCATTTTATTTAATTCGGTTTCGATAAGCTCTTTTGAATATGTAAAACCAACTACAACACTCGGGTTTGATCCAAATTCAGGATCATAGAGGTCTGTGTACCTGTATCTTGTAACCGTCTTTTCGTCCTCATTTGTAACCTCAAAGTTATTTTCATTTTGCAAGATCTGCTCTTTTAGCATATTCAGGATTTCAGGACTGGTCTCATCTGCATTTTTTATTGTATATCCGAATATGTCATAGAGTGCCACGTCCTTAAGATAGGGATTCATCCCTTTCAAATCCTCAACAGGTGCTGAATATTTCAGATGGGATCTTATTTCGTCGTAGTCCTTGATTTCATATGATAATTCAAGAATATAGTTGTGATCCGGAGTAGGGTAGTACGAATACTTGCTTACGGTATTTAAATCATTCAGGCCTCTTACAACCCTGTCTCCAGAATAACCGTCGGTTTGAAGAATTTCATCAAGATAATTTGAAAAATCACTGTATGCCTTAAAATCAAGTCCCATATCTTCTTCTTTTGTCGTCTTTATGATGACCTGGTTTTTATTAATTATATAGAGTTCATAATTATCCCCTAATTTTTCTTTTATAAATTCGAGATCCATCTCTTCGGGATTTTGATTTTTATTGTAATATTCCTCAAAAAAAGGTATGAAAGCTGATCTCATCTGTTCATCAAGTGTTTTGTCATAAACCAGAAGACCTTTGTTTGAGAGTTCTATTGCCTCCATTATACTGTTTTCAGTATTATTCTGAAGGAGATTATAATTTGAATTAAAGTCATTTTTTATTTCATTGTAGTCAATGAATGAAATTATTGCAAAAAGAGGCGCTATAATTATTATGATGGCTATAAGAAGGTATGATATAAGGGACAGTTTGTAATTATCTTTATTTTTTTTAACCGTCATTTTTTGCTCCCCCTTCAAACAAAGATTGATTTATTTAATTGAGTTGTTTAAGTTAAGTAAAAATAATTTTTCAATTATACTCACTATATTTATTATCTCTGATAATTGTTGCTATCTGGTTTTCTTTCTTTATGAAATAATTTGCAAAACCCCTGGCCTTTCCCAAAATGATATTTCTAAAATATATAATCAAAAAGAAACCTTTGATAAAATAGACGTCCGGAGTGGAAATATATGCCATTCACATAAGCTGCGCACAAATGCATAACAAACAGATATGGTCTGCTTATAATCTCATTTTTAAAATTCAGACAAAACTTTTGAAAAATCACCTATGAATTTTCTTAAAAAAACTGACGCATCCGGAAACAATCAAAAAACATTCTGTATAATTTTTTAAAAATAAGTTAAACCGGCTAAAAAAGATATAAAAATTTGATTTAATTTTGGTATTACATCATTGGTGGCATTCCGCCCATGCCACCCATGCCGCCCATACCTGCCATTTCTTCAGGTGAAGGCATGTCGCCGCCGCCCATCTTGGATGCAGCGATTACGTCATCGATTCTGAGGATCATGATTGCGGCTTCTGCTGCTGATGCAATTGCCTGTGTCTTGACACGCATTGGCTCAACTACGCCTGCTGCAAGCATATCAACTGCCTTTGCCTCAAATACGTTAAGACCTGCTGTCTTCTTGCCGTTCTCGTGTTCTGAGCGGAGTTCGACAAGCATGTCGATTGGGTCAAGACCTGCATTTTCTGCGAGTGTTCTTGGGATGATCTCAAGAGCGCCTGCGAATGATTCAATTGCAAGCTGTGCACGTCCTTCCTGGGTTGCTGCAAATTCACGGAGTCTGAGTGAAAGCTCAACTTCCGGTGATCCTCCGCCTGCAACAAACTTCTTGTCTTCGACTGCGACTGATACAACGCGGAGTGCGTCTTCAAGTGCACGGTCAAGTTCATCTACAACGTGTTCTGTTCCACCGCGTACGATGAGTGTGCATGCTTTCGGGTTGTTGCATTCTGTGACAAAGATCATCTCTTCGCCGCCGACCTTCTTCTCTTCGACAAGGCCTGCTGAACCGAATTCATTTGCGTCAATTGCATCGATTGAGGAGATGACTGATGCGCCTGTTGCACGTGAAAGTTTTGTCAGGTCTGACTTCTTTACACGGCGGACTGCAAGAACTCCTGCTTTTGCGAGGTAGTGCTGTGCGATGTCATCGATACCTTTCTGGCATACGAGAACATTTGCACCTGAATCAACAATCTTGCTGACCATTGATTTGATCATCTTTTCTTCTTCATCAAGGAACATCTGAAGCTGGTCCGGTGATGTGATTGAGATCTCTGCATCCACTTCTGTCTTCTTGAATTCAACAGGTGCATTTAAGAGGAGAATCTTTGCGTTTTCTACCTTCTTTGGCATTGCGGGGTGTACACGCTCTTTGTCGATTACAACACCCTCGACAATTTCTGAGTCCTCGATTGAACCGCCGACTTTCTTTTCAACTTTAACAAAGTCTGTGTCGACTGTTCCGTCCTCATCTGCAATCATTGTGATTGCCTTTACGACAAGTTCGTTGAGTTTTTCCTTTGCTGCCTCTGCACCTTTTCCTGTCATTGCTGTGTCTGCAATCTTCTTGAGCATTTCAACATCGTCTGCCTTGACGTCGATTGCAAGCTCTTTGATGAGTTCCTGTGCCTTGTCTGCTGCAAGTCTGTAACCGTGTGCAATTACTGTGGGGTGAACATCCTGGTCAAGAAGCTCTTCTGAGCGCTTTAAAAGTTCACCTGCAATGACTACAGCTGATGTTGTTCCGTCTCCGACCTCATCGTCCTGTGTCTTTGCAACCTCGACCATCATCTTTGCTGCAGGGTGCTCGATATCCATCTCTTTGAGGATTGTAACGCCGTCGTTTGTGATTACGACATCACCGATGGTGTCAACAAGCATCTTGTCCATACCTTTTGGACCGAGTGTTGTACGAACTGCGCCTGCAACTGCCTTTGCTGCTGCAATATTGCCGCTCTGCGCATCGCGACCGCGTGTGCGCTGGCTGCCTTCTTTAAGAATGAAAATTGGCTGACCGCCAAGATTTGCTGCCATGATTATTATCTCCTTTAATTTCTTAAAAAGGTGGTTAGTAGTTCTATATATATATTATCACTCGTCGATCAGATCAATGAGATCAGAACCAAGATTCAGGGTTGAAAGTTCTTCTTCGCCGATGATAAGTGTCTTTCCCACTTTTTTTCTTTTATTATAATCGGTAATGACACATACGGCTCTTGAATTTGTAATGTCCGATATATTCCCTATCAGCGCTGCACGTCTGAGCGTTTTTTGTGCAGTACCGTAGCCGGCAAGAATTGTTGTTTTTTCATATATGGCAAGTGCTTCAAAAGGCGCACGCTGCATGGGGTGTGTCTCCATTCCAAGCCTTTCAAAATCCTGTGGGACGGATGATGATTTGGCACTTTTATCCTCTTTCTGTTCTTCGTGTTTAAGATCAAACCCTGGTGAAGGGCCGTGTGAAAGGAGATCAATTGCCTCGACAATTGCAGTATCAAAGAGTTCTTCGAGTTTTATTGCAATGTCGAGGGTTGTACCCATGCCGCTTTCATACTTTGATATTGTTCTTCTGGAAACACCAAGTGAGTTTGCCAGATCCCCAAGGGACAAACTGTGCCGCTCACGCATCTCCCGTAGTTTTGTTCCGTTGATATTTACGTACAGACCGCCCGGCTGGGCATATACAAGCGGGGGAACGTCCTCTACAAAGAAATCGTAGAGTGTTGTGGCACTCGTTGCAATAATTCCGTATCTTAAATAAACAGCTCCTCTCTCAAGTTCGGAGTCCCTTGATTTTTCTCCGACTAAAAGGGGTTTTGCACTGAGGTGTTTTGCAATAATACAAAGATCGTGTGCACTATCCTCGCCTACGCTGTCTATATGGGAAACTACTTTTATCACCAGAAGGTTATCCCGCTTTCCAGCTATAAGGTCAAAACTGCGCGGACGCATCCCGCAACGCTCTGATACATTGTAACCTGCCATTATCAGCACGCTTACAACAGTCTGGAGAAGTCTCTCTTGCGACATCTTTTTTGTTACCTTTCTTTAGAGAATGTAACTATATAATTAGTACTGTATTAGCATCAGGAGTTGAATTCAGATAGTATCAATATTCAGAATCGGAATTGACGATACCGATTCTCCAAACGGAATGTGTACCACATATCTTGGTGCCGTCTTGTGTGACAGACTTGAGAGTGAGGGCTTTTCCATATCCGGACGGTTTTTAATCCGTTTAAATCCAAATGCAAAGCACAAGACAAGGGGCAATGCGGCCGTCTGCATAGAGTGCACGGGTGACCGGAAAAAAGCATTTGATATAGCATGCGGCCTTGTTGAGGAACTTGCGGAGTTTGACTGTGAAAACACCAATCCGGGAGTTGTAGTCTCAGACGGACCTGTTTCTGAGGATTTTTATTTTAAGGCACTCAGGGATTTCTGTACCATTGAAGAGGCTGAAGAACTTCTGGAAAAATCAGGCTCGCTTTACAGGGGCTGGAAGATAAAAAGAGGTCTTATCGGAGCTGCTGCGGCTGTATCTGCTGTTCTTCCCGATTTTACCTTTGAGCTTCTGGCATACAGGGATCATCGTCAAAAAGGAATCCGCTGCGTTGATAAAAGCAGCGTTTTTCTCTCTGAAGAGATGACAACACCTCATACCTGGGATTCTGTTGATACCAAAAACCGTGTTGTTGTGTGCGTTCCCCACACTCCAGATCCTGTTCTTTACGGAATCAGGGGCGACTCGCCTGAGTGGGTTTTAAAAGGCGGATCATATATTGCCGGTGAAATTCCTGTTCGGAAAATGATTTATCAGACCAATCAGGGTACTGATGCACACCTGATCGATGCATCTATAGCTGAAATCAAAGAAGGGCGTTCTTACAGACTTTCAGGAACAGTCAGTTCGGCACCGGTCACCGGAACGGGAGGGCACGTTTCCTTTGAATTAGAGGATGGCGGTTTTACCGTCAGGTGCATGGCTTATGAGCCGACCAAGAATTTCCGTGATATTGTAAGAGAACTTCGCCCGGGTGACAGAATTCTTGTCTGCGGAAGCTACAAGGGGGAAAGCATAAACCTTGAAAAAATCTGTATTGATTCTCTTGCTGAGGACTTTTTGATAAAACCCCCATTATGTGGCAGTTGCAAAAGGAGGATGACCAGTGCGGGTCTTAATAAGGGCTATAAGTGCAGGATCTGCGGAGCAAGGGAGGCAGAGCCAGAAAAAGAGGTTCTAAAGAGAACTCTCAAACCCGGATGGTACGAAGTGCCGCCGGTTGCAAGAAGGCACTTGTCAAAGCCCCTTGTGAGGGGCATGAATATAATTACTGATTGAAATTTGTATAAATATTATGAAATATTAACATTTCAGGAGAGAAATTCAATGAAAATACTTCTTGTCTCAACCCAGGATTATATACACCATCCTGTTCCATCCCGGCATCATTATATCTTTGAGTATCTTGCAGAGAAACATGAGATTCATGTGCCACATTTTCATGTAAGTGAAGGAGATGAAAGAAAAACGAATCTTATCGTGCATGAGGCAACAAAATTTTTCACAAAGAATCCGGTTTTTCATTATACCCTGAATGCCCCACATCATTTCAAAGTGATGAAAAGGATCATTGAAGAGGAAAAAATTGATGTTGTCGTTGCAGGGAATGTTCTTGCGGGGACTGCGGTTATCAGAGCTGCTAAAAAACATAATGTCCCGATATTATTTGATCTAAAAGACTGGTTCCCAGATTCCGCTGCAATATATTATAAAAACAGGATACTTTCCTCGTTGATTTATAATGTTGTTCTGTATATTACCGGATATAATCTGAAAAAAAGTGATAAAATTACAACGGTTTCTCCTGCGCTTCAGGACATGATTTCAGAACTTGGATATGAAAGTACAGTCATTCCGAATGGTGTTGCAACTGATTATTTTAAACCAATGGATAAAAAGATTGGCAGGGATATTTGTGGTATTTCCGATGATGATTTTGTAATTGGTTTTCTTGGAAGCATTGAACGAAGATTTGAGCTTGATGAAGTGATCAAAACCCTGCCCAAACTGATTGGTTATAATCCGAAAACCAGACTTCTAATTGTTGGAGGTTCTCTTTTTACTGATTATCTTGATGAATTAAAAAAACTCGCTGAAGATCTTATGCTTTCAGACAGGGTCATATTTACGGGTCTGGTGGAACATAAGGAACTTCCAAAATATATTTCTGTAATGGATGTGTGCACAATTCCTCTTTCTTCTCCTGAGTGGTATGGCATATCCATGTCAAACAAATTTTTTGAGTATTCAGCCTGTAATAAGCCTGTATTAATAAAACCCTCCCCGGGAATAATAGAGATTGGCTGGGACAATACTTTTGTTTATGAGAATAATGAAGAATTTGTTGAAAAAATAAAATATATTATGGATAATCCAAAGGAATACACGCCAGATGTTGAACCTTACAGTTGGAAAAGACGTTCTGAGGATATGGAGGCAATCCTTTTTGATCTTGTAAATAATAAAAAATGAATATTAAAAATTATAGGGGGGATAAATTTCTTAATTTTCATCAGGTCTGAAAAAGCCATCTCTTAGGCATTTTTCAACCATTTCAACAGCTCTCATTCCGGAGTACATGTCTGCAAGAGGTTGTTTTCTTGTATTTATGGAGTTAACAAAATCACATAATTCTTCTCTTAATGGTTCTTTTTCAGGAATTGAGATAGTTCTGATCTCACCTTCGGATACAAAGGGAATTCTCTGGTTTCCGTCCTGTCTGGATTCCATAATCCCATCGAAGACATAAATTTCATTGTGTTTCATGTAATCAACTTTTACGGATTTTCGACTCCCGACAATTGTCAGAGTTCTCATTTTTTTATCAAAAGGAGACATCCAGCTTTCTGTTGCATAACCTGATATATTGTTGTCGAATTCCATTAAAATGCTTGCAAACTCCTCAATATTTGGCTGCAGGAACGAACCTTTTGTCATTTTTGCAAGATTTGGATACTGAACACCCAGCAGATAACAGTACAGGTCAAGTTCATGAACGCCAAGAGCATACATTACGCCCATGTCGCGTCGTGGGGTTGAATATGCCATACGTGTTGTATACATGTAATGCATCCTTCCAAAATCCCCTTTTTCAATCATTTTTTTGACTTCCAGTATCCCCGGATGATATCTGAAGATATGACCAACCATCAATATTTTTTTACAGTTTTCTGCGGTACTGACAAGCTCTTCAGCTTCTTTTGTACTCATTGTAAGGGGTTTTTCCACAAAAACATCTTTTCCTGCAATTAATGCCTCTTTTCCAAGAGGAAAATGAGTATTTGATGGTGTTACTATGTCAATACCGGAGATTTCATCGTCATTAAGAAGATCCTTATAATTTGTTGTATATGGAATTTCATCTCCTGCAAGTTCTTTTACCCTTTTTTCATCAATGTCGCAGAAAACAAGTTTGTCAATTATTCCATCATCCAGCATTCTTTTCCAGTTTCTTGCGTGATTCTTTCCCCAGTATCCTGTACCTATCAGGCCTATTCCAACCATTTACGTCACCCATAAATTATTTTCTGTAGAATTCGGTAATCTTTTCTGAGATGTATTCAAGTTCCTCTTCTTTTAAGAATGGATGAACAGGAATTGATAATATGCTCTTTGCAATCTCTTCAGTAACTTTTAGATTCACAGGATCCGTAAAACCTTTCATTGCAGGCTGCAGGTGAACAGGTAATGGGTAATGGATTCCTGAAGAGATTCCGTTTTTGGATAAATAATCCTGAAGTTGTTCTCTTTTCTCTGCTCTTATTACATACTGGTGATAAACTGCCCTTGCCCATTTTTCTTCATTTGGAGTAACTATATGTGGATTTCCTTCAAAATAGGCGGTATAATATCCTGCGTTATTTCTCCGTATTTTATTCCATTCATTCAGATGTTTTAACTGGACTCTGCCGATTGCAGCATGTATCTCGCTTAGTCTGAGATTCAGGCCGGGGTAATCATGATAATATTTTTCGCCTTCTTTTCTTCCCTGGTCTCTTATTGCAGCTGCTTTTTCGGCTATTTCATCATTATTAGTTGTAATGGCGCCCCCATCTCCTGCAACAGTCATATTTTTGGATGGGAAGAAGCTGAATGCAGCAATATCTCCAAGCGAACCCGCAGTTTTTCCTTTATATTCAGCTCCATGTGCCTGACAGGCATCCTCAACAATATTGATATCTTTCTCTTTTGCCAGTTCGGAAATTTCATCCATGTCACATGGATGTCCGTAAATATGAACCGGAATTAAAGCTTTTGTTTTTTTGGTTATTTTACTTTTGATCTCTTCTGCATTGATTGTGTAGTTTTCTTTGTTTATATCTGCAAAAACAGGTTTTGCACCACAAAAAAGAACCGCATTTGCTGTTGCTATAAAGGTGTGGGAAGGAATAATTACCTCATCACCCTTTTTAATGCCCAGAGATTTTAGCGCAAGAATTAGTGCGTTTGTTCCTGAGTTAACAACAACAGAGTGTTTTGTATTACAGAAATCCGAAAATTCTGCCTCAAATTTTTTATTATTCTCTCCTTTTATATATTTCCCACTAGAAATGACTGATAGTACCGAATCAGTAATCTCTTTGTCGTGGTACATTTCAGCCATATTGATTTTTTGCATGTTTAATTCACTCCCAGATATAAGGCCTTTCAAAAAATTGCATTACACATTTTAGTTCATTCTTTGACTTGATTACTTTTGCAGGATTGCCTACAACAACACTGTTTTCAGGAACATCTGATACTACGACAGAACCAAATCCGACAATAGAATTTTCACCAATTTTTACTTTAGGTCCAATGGTGACGCCGCCACCGATTTTTGCTCCTTCTCCAATAACAACACCCTTTGCACATTCTGAAAATTTCGGGCAGGGGGGGTGAAGTGTATTTAATACTGTAACCGAGGGGCCTATCCATGCCCTGTCTTCAATGATTACAAATTCGGGGATAAAACAGTTAGAATGTATTCTTACATTGTTTCCTATGGTATTTTCGCATTCCAGAATACTATGGGTCCCGATGCTGACATTATTCCCTATGGTGTTTCCTTCTCTGATTAAAACCCCGTGCCCTGTCTGGAAATTATCACCAATTTTGGTGCCTCTATATATCACCGAATGTGATCTGATTGTAGCATTGTCCCCTATATCCAGTTTTTCGGGACATTCTTCGGGGAATTCTCCAAGAGAAAGATATTTTCCAAGTTTATGGTTTTTTCCAAGAATATAATCTTTCATTATGATATTTCCTGAATTTCTTAATTATCAATAGCATTAATTTTTGTGATTATTACATGTTTATTCTTTGTTCCGATTTATCTTTGCACAATAATATAATAGTCATAGCACGAAATAATTCTAAAAGGAGAGTCTATGGATATTAAATCATTAAATTGCTCTAAGAACTATATTGTAGGGCTTCTTGTACTCCTATTTACAATAATTGCCCTCTGGATTCGTCTGATTCCGGCTGAGGGGCTTGTAACCGATGTGGGTGTAAACCTTCTCGGAAACGATCCCTGGTATAACCTCCGGCAGATTGAGGTGATGGTTGCAAACCCGCTTGAATATCCCTGGTTTGACCCGATGACCCACTATCCGACAGGAACGCACAACTTCTGGGGTCCTCTCTACCCGATGATTGGTGCAATTATGTGCATTCTGGCAGGTGCATCGACACGCACTGACGTAATGTATGTTGCATCATACATGCCTGCACTGATGGGTGCTGCGATGGTTCCCCTGATGTATATGGTAGGATCTAAAATATCAGACTGGAAAGGCGGTATTCTGGCCTCTTTATTCATGGTCTTTGTGGCAGGTCAGTATATATACCGTTCAATGTTTGGCTTTGTTGATCACCACATTGCAGAAGTTCTCTTCAGCACCCTGTTTTGTCTGGTATATCTTTTTTATCTCGCATATACACGCGAGCACGAAGTAGATCTAAAATCCGCGGATACGCTGAAAGTTCCGTGTCTTATTGCGGTATTTGCAGGAATTACCTATCTTTTGGGCCTGTTTGTAATGCCGACAATGATTCTGTTCGCACTGATTGTCGCGATCTACACAGGTCTTCAGTTTATATGGGACAGGGTGAAAGGCAAAAGAAGCGACTATCTCCTTTTGGTAAATGTCGTGACATTTGCAATAGCAATAATCGGTTTTCTGGCGCTTGGAATCCAGCATGACGGTATGAGCATGGCGAGGTATTCAATGGGGCATATCTTCGCTTATCTGGCGTTGATTGTAGCAACCCTCGTTTTGTATGCTTTCTCCGTATTCTTTGTGAAAAGACCGCTTTCACATTATATTGCCTCACTGGCAGGTCTGGCAGTTGCCGGCTTTTTGTTCATAATGGTTGCAATGCCTGAGTTTTATTCATTCTTTATCTCAAGCCTTGGATCTTTCTTTGGGTATACTGCAACACTTACGACAATTGAAGAGGCAAGGCACTGGAACTTTGATCAGGCGTGGCTTGCGTTTAATTACGGTCTTATACTCATGGCTCTCGGATTTGTGGCAGTATTATACAAATTTGTCAAAGAGTCAAAGCAGACATATCTTTTTGCATTTGTCTGGTCATTGATGATACTGTATTCAACGACTGTTCAGCTCAGGTATGAATACTACCTTGCCGCAAACATTGCACTTCTTTCAGGTCTTTTTGTCGGATGGACCCTGGACTTTGGTGCAAAGGAGTTCTCCAAATTATCTGGCGGCAATGCAAAACCTGTAGTCACAGAGAGTCCGGAAACAGGTTCAGGTGAAAAAACCGTTCGTAAGGGCGGGAAGAAGGATACAAAAAAGCCTGTATCTCCCAAAAAATCAAGTGTTGATCCGGTATATCTTGCTCCCGCAGTTCTGGGAGTAGTCCTTGCGCTGATGTTCCTGTTTACCTCTGTACAGGCTGACATTGGTCTTGCAAACGGGTTGAAGAACAGCGGCATGATTCCCGACTGGGAAGAGTCTCTTGTGTGGCTTGGTGAAAATACTCCTGAGCCGGGAATTGATTACTACGAAGTCTATGACCGGAAGACATACCAAAATCCCTCCGATTCATACGGAGTAATGACATGGTGGGATTATGGTCACTGGATAACTTTCGTTGCAAAACGTGCCCCGAATTCAAATCCTTTCCAGGAGGGTGTTGCGGGTCCAAACGGTGCTGCCGCCTACTTTATCCAGATGGATGAGTCAGAATCAGACAAAATACTTGACAACCTCAATACACGCTATGTCATAACAGACGGCATGATGGCTGATTCAAAGTTCTGGGCAATGTCGACCTGGTACAATTCAACTGTCATGAATTCTCCATATGAGGCATATTTTGCAGTAAGGACACAGGATGGAACAATTGGCCAGCTGAAGCTCAATATGCCTGATTATTATAATACAATGATTGCCAGACTTCACAATCTGGACGGTTCAATGGCAGAAGGAAACAGTTCACTGTATGTTGAATATACAGACGGCAGCGCCTATGGCGTTAATGGTCCATTACTGACAAAATATGAGATTCTGCCTTCAAAAGAGGCATTTTCCAAAGCGGCACAGATTAACTCCGCCGGATTGCCCGGTACACGTGCGGCGGTCCTTGGAGAAAATCTGCTGACTCCGCCTGATTATGTGCCTGCCCTTGAGCACTACCGCCTTATCCACGAGTCACCCACAAATACGATCTCCAATGGAGAGCTGAAGTTTGTTAAGGTCTTTGAGTACGTTAAAGGTGCCCGTATTAAAGGAGAAGGCACTATTGAACTTAAGCTTGTGAGTGATCAGGGAAGAGAATTCACCTACAAACAGAGAAGTGTGGACGGGGAATTTATTGTTCCATACTCAACAACCAAAGACAACTATGGTACCAAAGTATCCGGTGATTACAGAATAACTGAAACCGGTAAGACCTTTTCAGTCAGTGAAGACGCCGTGATGGACGGTCTTTTGGTTAACTAAAAGATATACTCTTTTTTTAGGAAGTTCATAAAACCATTTTTGTGTTAACCATTTTTTGGTGTTTCATATAATTTCAAAACGAAAAAAATTACTGAAATATTCATTTTGATTAGAGATATCTGCAAAAAACAGAGAAAATATGAGTAATATATCTTATTTTTCTGAATCAGCTATATATCCTATATATCTGCCGAAAAAATATCTGGAGAATAATCAGAAAATCAGTTCAGTGTGTTAAAGTGTGCACCTGACTGAAGTTTTGTTCTTTTCCTGGTATGATCCACATATGAAACTTCAAATCCCGGAATAACCACTCTTACAACAGGGACTTGTGTTTTGGAAAGATCGCATACACATACTCTGTCACAGTGATTTTCAAGCTCTTTTAGAGTAACCCTGATGTCGTCATCTATGTAATCCGTGCTTTTATCCGCTATTGAGGTTAGGGAAACCGGTTTGGCATCATCCTTAAACCACATTCTGTTTATTCTTTTCAGCCTTTCATATCCTGCTTTATCTGCAATCCGGCGTCTTGAAGGGTCTTCCTTTCCTCCTTTGATTGTACTTGCACGGCTTTGTGCGACCTCTGTAAGTGCCCTTAGTGCGGCAATTTCCGGATTCAGGTGTGTTCCCGAACCTGTGACCAGCATAAAGGGATCTTTTGTTTTGGTATCGTCTGCACCGGCGGCGATAGTCGGAACGCCTGTTCTTCCGTTAAGATACCAGAGATGAACATTTATTCCGTTTTTCTCAAATATATCGATGAGTTCTTTTACAGGTCCGCTTTCGACAATGATTTTTCTTCCAAGGGATCTCCTGTTCTCCGCATCGCTTAATGCGTCGCGTTCAATAACCTCAAAGATACCGTGTAGTATTGCCTCTTCGATCACATTTCCTGCTGCAAGACCGTTTGTGTCACTTCTGAAAAGCTGCTGTGCCATTCCAAGCGGATCATATGGGTGAAAAACCGCGTTTGCAGGTATGTATATATCCTCATCATTCAGGATGTCCCTTGAAGGAAGCCAGTGGAGCTGTTCGCCTATTTCAAGTTCGCGTGGCAGGATTAGATCGGCCGGGTCCACGGCTTTTGTGAGACCTATCTGCTCATAACTCGCAAGATCCATCACTTCTCCACGGTATTCGGATGAAAATCGCTCTATTGCCTCCATCATTGCAGAAACTTCGGCATGTGCCGGAATAGTGCCTTTTCCCGCATTGATTCTCACAGAGCCTCTTGCAGCCCGCGGGCGTGTGGCAGAATAAACAGGGATATTAAGGCGGTCAAGATGTGTTATGTCAGAGACCTCTGTGACGCCAATCTCCGGCATGAGGGTTTTAATCAGGTTAAGTGTGTCTATCGGGTCTTTCACACGGTGTGTACCTGAAAAATATTCTTTTTTCACTCTGTTTATCCGGATATTACTCATTGTAGAAAATTTTAGACTCCCAATGTTTATATTTTAGCCGGACACAAAACTAGATGTAATGGCCGGCGAGGATATAAGGGTAGGAAGTCTTGTAAGGTATCCAAGAACAGGTACATCCGGAAAAGTTGTCGGGATAGACTCAATTTCCGGAAAGCTTTTTGCCAGAGTTGATACCACAAATCTTCGTTACAGGGTGGATCTTTTAATTCCTGTTGATTCTGTTAAGGAAGTACATGAGATGAAAGAGAAAGAGGGAGATATTGAGCTTTTAAGATACCAAAAGACGATGGATTCAAAAGAGATTGAAGAAGCATTTGATGATGTGACCGGTGTCGGAGCAGGGTAATTTCTCCCTGTTAACTGTCACTGTTTTTCTTTTTTTAAAAATGTATGTCTGAGTAATTTATTTAGTGTGAGTGTTTAAGCTCATCTTCAATTGGAATTGTCGTAAGTTTTACCGATTCAACGCCTTTTTGTGCCATCAGGCGCTCCGCAATCTTCTTGATCTCTCCTGCATCCCCTCTTACAAGTATGATTTCCAGGCATTTGTCGTGGCTGACATGTGAGTGGAGTGAGGACTGTATAATGTTAATATGGTCATGCTGGATTTCTGTTAACACCTGCAAAAGTCCGCGTTGTTCATGATCATATACCATTGTGATGACACCCTGCCTTTCTCCCTGTACATCAGACATCCACTGGTAGTAGGTGATGTAACTGCGGATGGCATCCCTGATGCCCTCAGATCGTGAAGAATAACCGCGATAACTGAGGATATCATCAAATCTGTCCAGCAGGTTTTTTGGAAGTGAAATTCCTATTCTTGAAAGGTCTGATTCATGTGTCATATTATCACCTGTAAATGCATCAGTAATTTTTTGATACAGATATACAGTTTTACTGTTTGTGTCAAATATTATAATAATTTATTACTTGATATGCATTGATTGTGGATGTGCGTTTTAACTGTTGCTATTTTATTCGATATTGAAAATCCGGATACTGTTTTTGTATGACCCGCTGGTGGAAGTGGTTCTATTTTTGAGGGACAGAAGGTATTTTGTACCCACAGAGTAGGTATAAGTAGTGCTGACCTATACTTATAAGGAGGTTTGAACAGTAGTGAGCGATGTAAACATCCCTGATGTAAATATTGGACTTGTCGGTCATGTGGACCATGGGAAAACCACTCTTGTTTCCGGGATTACCGGACAGTGGGCTGACAGGCATAGTGAAGAAATAAAACGCGGCATTTCGATTCGCCTGGGTTATGCGGATGCGACAATATACAAATGCCCTAAATGTGAAGGCCCGGAGGCTCTCTCCACAAGTGAGAAGTGCCCGGTTTGTGGCGGTGAGGCAGAGCCGTACAGGACAATATCTTTTGTTGATGCACCCGGCCACGAGACTTTAATGGCAACAATGCTTTCCGGTTCGGCCCTTATGGACGGGGCAATGCTTGTTATTGCGGCAAATGAAAAATGCCCGCAGCCGCAGACAAAAGAACACCTTATGGCTCTTGAGCTTGTGGGAATTGAAAATATAGTGATCGTGCAGAATAAAATCGATGTTGTTTCACAGGAACAGGCGCTTGCTCACTACAAACAGATAAAGCAGTTCGTCAAAGGGACCATTGCTGAAAATGCTCCTGTTGTTCCTGTTTCTGCACAGCAGGGGATAAATATCGGAGCGCTTCTTCAGACACTTGATGAATATATACCTGCACCAAAACGCGATCCGGATGAAGAGCCGCTTATGCTTATTGCCCGTTCCTTTGACATCAACAAGCCGGGATGCAACTGGCGTGATGTAAACGGCGGAGTTATAGGAGGTTCCCTTACCCAGGGTGCCTTTAATGAGGGCGATGAGATAGAAATCAGGCCCGGCAGAAAATATGAAGCTGAAAACCAGATTCACTGGGAGCCTATTGTTACCAAAATAACAACAATAAATGCCGGCAATAAGAAGGTTGCACAGGCAACACCGGGCGGTCTTCTTGGCGTTGGAACAAAACTTGATCCCGCGCTCACAAAGAGTGATGCGCTTTCAGGCCAGGTTGCAGGCCATGTCGGAAAGCTGCCGCCTGTCTGGGAGAAACTTTCTTTTAAGGTTTCTTTGATGGAAAGGGTTGTTGGTTCTGATGATGAGTTCACAATTGATCCTTTGAGACACAAGGAGCCTCTTATGCTCTCTGTCGGAACAGCGGTCACTGTTGGTGTTGTTGTAAACACCAAAAAGGACGTTGTTGATGTTGTGCTCAAAAGACCGGTCTGTGTTGCCGTAGGTTCCCGTATTGCAATCAGCCGGCAGGTTGGTGGCCGTTGGCGTCTGATCGGAATGGGAACACTAACAGAGTAAGTGTCCTTCTGGATGCAAATGCACTTATGACCCCTGCCGAATTCGGAGTAGATATCTTCTCCGAAATCGAGCTTTTGGTCGGTGCATTTGAGCCTTTAACCCTGACCGAAGTTGTGTCCGAACTAAAAGGTCTTTCGACCGGCAAAGGAAGATGTGCAAGTGCTGCGCGCGTTGGGCATTCTCTCTCCCGGAGATGCAGGATTGAAAATAGTCCTGTATCAGGAATTCCTGTTGATGACATGATTGTCAGGTACGCTGAAGAGAACGGTTGTATGGTTATGACAAACGACCGGGGGCTTAGGAATAAGCTTCTCAAATTACATATTGATGTAATAGTTTTAAGAAACCAAAAGACTCTGGAAATAATCAGGGGTTGAGATATAATCCGGCAAAATACAGGGTGATTTGAAAATGTATTATAAAATGAAGCTTGAGGATAAGGTTCGGGTTCCTCCAAACCGCCTTGGGGAAGATTTGGAAGTAGTTGTTCTTGATGAACTTCAAAAACAGCTTGAAGGCAGTATTGACAAGGATATTGGTATATTCATAGCCGTAACAGAGATCCATGAGATTGGCGAGGGAGATATCATACCAAGTGACGGTGCGGTTTACTATCGTGTTGACTTTGATGCCGTGGTTCTTCGTCTTGCAATGCAGGAGATAATTGAGGGCGAGGTAGTTGAAACCACCAGCTTTGGTGCATTTGTTTCTCTGGGTCCTATCGATGCAATGCTCCATGTAAGTCAGATCTCTGACGATTACATCAATTACGATGAAAAGAATGGCAAGCTGATCTGTCAGGAGACCAAGAGGACGATAGGTGTAGGTGACGGTGTCCGTGCACGTGTTGTTTCTTTAAGTCTTTCAGAGCGTGATCCACGTGAGAGCAAGGTAGGTCTTACCATGCGTCAGGCAGGTCTTGGTACTGAGAACTGGATTCTCGAAGAATCAGAGGGTGGTGTAGCGGATGGCGCCGCGGAGTAAAAAACAGCTCATGGTCTGCCGCAACTGCCACCATGTGGTTGACGGTGAGGCATGTGTCACATGCGGAAGCACCAATTTAAGTGAGGACTGGGCCGGTTATCTTTACATTGTCGATCCTAAAAATTCCCGGATTGCAAAAAAAATGAATATTGATATGCCCGGCAGATACGCCCTTAAGGTTCGTTAGACGTTATGTGGTTTTTGCCGGAAAAGCACCGGAAAAAGTTCAGGGAGCCTTTTGGTGAACTTTTTCCTGATATAACCTCCGCACTTGAGTATGCCGGTGATGCCCCCCTCTATGCAGTAGGGGATGTGGTTACACGAAATATCCGGAGAAAGGGAATTGTGCCTAATCTCTCGGTGATTGACGGTAATACCATGCGTGAGCCGTGCCGGTGTACTCCTCTTTTGCCTGTTAAAAGAATTGAAGTGAAAAACCCTGCAGGATGTATCACTGATGAACTGATTTCTGCGCTCGAGAATGCCGTTTTGGATCCTCCTGCGCTGATTCATGTCGAGGGTGAAGAGGATCTGGCAGTAATTCCGCTGGTTAACCTTTTAGAAGACGGATGTGCGATTTTGTACGGGCAGCCCTGTGAGGGTGTTGTTGTCAGGATTGTGGATTCTGATGCAAAAAGGCGGGCAAAGGAATTATTCAGTCTTTTTGAGGAGATTTGATCTTAAAGACAGGGCGCGTATTATTTTTACGTGGCTGTTGGTTTTAAATAAATTTGTAGACAATATTTGAGGGATATCGATGGACTTCGAATTTACAAGAGATGAGGAAAATAAGCTTCTTGACCGCACAGAGCTTGATTTCATCCTTACTTATGAAGGCGCAACACCTTCAAGAAGGGAGATAATCGGAAAACTTTGTGCACTCCGCAATGTCGATCCAAAACTTTGTGTTGTGGATTCACTCGTAGGAGAATTTGGGAAGCAGGAGATTGTTGGCAGGGCACGCATCTATGGGGATGTCAGTGCACTGAAGGCAACAGAGCTTGAGTACGTTGTTGAGCGCAGTACCTTTGAGGAAGAAAAGCCTGAGGGTGAAGAATCCAATGAGGAGGCCTGAGTAATATGGCAGTAAAACGTCACGAGTATTACAAGGTTGAGGGCGACAATGCTGTTGCACAGCGCAGACACTGCCCACGCTGCGGACCTGGTGTTTTCATGGCTGAACACAAGGATCGCGTTGCATGTGGAAAGTGCGGATATACAGAATTTACAAAATAAGTGATAATGCCTGAATCTGGGCAGATATTAGGGATTGAGGGGACAGCGTGGAACCTCAGTGCCGCTCTTTTCGGAGAGGACGTGATTTCTCTCTTTTCCAGACCCTATAGCCCGCCGTCCGGAGGTATTCACCCCCGCGAGGCTTCGCAGCACCACGCCTCCGCTATGAAGGAGGTAATCGAAAAGGCGCTTCTTGGTCAGGACATACATAAAATAAAAGGTATTGCTTTTTCAAGAGGTCCGGGACTTGGACCCTGTCTTAGAACTGTCGGGACTGCCGCAAGGTCGCTTGCACTGGCACTCGATGTCCCGCTTATCGGTGTGAATCACTGTGTTGCCCATGTCGAGATTGGCAGGTGGCAGTGCGGCTGTGATGATCCTGTTGTGCTTTATGCAAGCGGTGCAAATACGCAGGTTCTCGGATTCCTGAAGTCAAGGTACAGGATTTTCGGAGAGACTCTGGATATCGGGCTTGGCAACTGTCTTGACAAGTTTGCAAGGTCAAAGGGTATGCCGCATCCGGGAGGTCCGCTTATTGAAAAGCTGGCATCAGAGGGAGATCCTGTCGAGCTTCCGTATACCGTTAAGGGTATGGATCTTGCTTTTTCAGGGATCATGTCGGCTGCGAAGGACTGCAAAGCACCGCTTGAAGATGTATGCGCAGGATTTCAGGAGACTGCCTTTGCAATGTGTGTTGAGGTTACCGAAAGGGCTCTTGCACATTCCGGTAAGGATGAGGTTTTGCTTGTAGGAGGTGTGGGTGCAAATTCACGTCTTCGCGAGATGCTTGGGGAGATGTGTGATGAACGCGGAGCCACGTTTTACGTGCCTGAGAAAAAATACATCGGCGATAATGGTGCAATGATTGCACTTACCGGCAAAATCATGCTTGAGGCGGGTCAGACCATACCTGTTTTTGATTCCGCGGTGAATCCCGGTTACCGTTCCGATGATGTCGAGGTTTTCTGGAGGAATGATACGGGGGATCTTCCCTATGCACGTGCGAATCTTATTGAGAACGGTCAGGCAAGGGGTGCTGAGGCGGTTGTCACAACCCTCGGGGATAATGTCGTAAAGAAACGTCTGTCAAAACGTTACAGAAACCCTTCTCTTGACAAAAGGCTGATTGCGGAAAGGACACGTGCAGAGGCGAGACTTATTTCCATGGCAAGAAGATGTGGTGTCCCGACTCCGATTGTTCGTGATGTGACGGCTGATTCTCTCGTTATGGAGAATATATCCGGGAATATGCTCAAGCTTGAGCTGACTTGCGGGAATGTTCTCGCTGCCGGAGAAATGGTTGGAAGACTTCACTGTGGTGGTATAATTCACGGAGATCTGACAACTTCAAACATAATTGTCAGGGAAGGCAGCGGCCAGTGTGTCCTGATTGATTTCGGACTTTCGTATATTTCATCAGAGATTGAATCAAGGGGAGTTGATGTTCACGTCTTTTTCCAGACACTTGAGAGTACTGCACCTGATCACGGGAAACTGAGGGATTCTTTCTGTGAAGGGTACAGGAATACTTTTGAATGTGCTGATCAGGTTCTGGAAAGAGTTGAGGAGATCAGGGCAAGAGGCCGTTATCTTCATTAAAATAATTTTTTTAATCTGAAACATATTCTTGTATCAGGTTTTTCTCTTTGCATATCTGATGATATCAAAGGCAGAGTTTCGGATATGGAGTTGGTGTCTAATTTCAGGGAAAATAACAGAACCGGATAAAGTATTTGAAACAGCAAAGTGTGTTCTTGAAGATAAGGGATACAGGATATCAGATTATCGTGAGATACCCTACGGATTTCAGTTCAGAATATCCCATGACGGCAAAAACGGGCTGCTGAGGGTATATGTCAAAAAGAACGGCATGATAAATTATGACTTTTCGCAATTTCGCGATAAAAGTTTTAAGGATACCATAGCAGGTGCTCTTGATATAAAAATTGCCGGAAATGATAAAAAGTCGCCGGGATTTAGTTGTCAAAAAGATAAAGCCGGGAGGAATAACGGCGGATTTCCTGATTACGGATACCCCATAATCGGGACAGATGAATCGGGCAAGGGGGATTATTTCGGCCCTCTTGTTATTGCGGGAGTATTTGTAGATGAAGTAACTGCCAAAAAATTATTCTCGCTCGGAGTCACTGACAGCAAACTCCTGGATGACTACAAAATCCGAAAAATTGCACCGGAGATCAGGGAAATCTGCAGGGACGGATATTCAGTAATTGAAATATCTCCCCAGACCTACAACAGGCTGTATGATCAGTTCCGAAAAGAAGGGAAAAACCTGAATCATCTTCTTGCATGGGGCCATGCAAAGGCGATTGAGGAGATTCTCGGAAAAAAAGATTCAAAAAGAGTCATCTCGGATAAGTTTGGTAACGAGAGATATATTCTCTCAAAGCTTCAGGAGAAGGGAAGAAAAATAGAGCTGATACAGGTCTGCAAAGCGGAACAGAATATTGCGGTGGCGGCTGCATCCGTTCTTGCACGTGAGAGGTTCATTAAAAAAATCGATCAGCTTTCGGCCCTTTATAATATCAATATTCCAAAGGGTGCCGGCCCCGGTGTAATTAAGGCCGGAAAACAGCTTGTATCTCTTAAAGGGAAGGATGAACTGAAAAAATCAGGAAAAGTTCATTTTAAAACGACAGAAAAGATCCTGAATCAGCTTTAAAATAATAATTCAAAGTGAATGTTTCCCTGTTAGGATCAGGTGGTTTTGATTAAACTCCTGAAAATTTTTCTTTGTAGTATGAAATCATATCCTCATTCAAATCCTCTTTTAAAAGTCCGTAGAGGGCACGGTCATAATAATTATCGTTATAGTGCCAGTAATTTCGCTGGCATCCCTCCTTTTTGAATCCGCATTTTTGCATGACTTTCCATGAGCCTGTATTCTCACTTACGCAGTCACCGTTAATTCTGTATCCTTCTGCGATAAAAAATGCATAATATACCAGAAATTCGCAGGCTTCGGTTCCATAACTCCTGTGCCAGCATATGTCATCTATCTGATATCCCAGAAGAAATGCCCCCGGAGAATAATCGATCTGAAGGAGTGCACACTGACCCACAAAATGTCCTTCTTCTTTTGTTTTTATTGTAAAGACCGGGTTTTTTGGAATTTCTTTTGCATCAAGGCTTTTTTTCACTGATTCAATGAGGGGAGTGAAATATTCTCTGGTTGTTTCATGTGTATTGGGTCCAAAAAAGAGCCATTTGCATACATTTTCTTTTTCAAGCATCCGGCATACTGAAGGCAGGTCTTCTTCTTTTATATATGAAAACTGAAGCTTGTCCCCGATATATTTTATCGCCATCACCTAAACTCACATCAATAAGTACAGAATTGTATTTTTAAAATACTTCCCTGCCGGAAAATTGCGTTTTTGAATGCTGAATATTTTTTTAATTTATCCGGGTCTTAACACCTTCTCATGTGTTTTTAATTCAAAAATATTTTAATTAATATTTTAATATATTTCAAAACCTGCATATATCTGATGTCCTTAATAAAACACTGATAGAAAAGACAGGAGAACATAAATGAAACAGGGTATTACAAAAAATATTGAAGGTTTCACCGGTCTTGAAGCAGCCATCGTTCTCATTGCATTTGTTGTTGTTGCAGCAGTGTTCTCTTATGTACTACTTGGTGCCGGTTTTTTTACAACACAGAAAAGTCAGGAAGTCGTTTATTCATCAGTCGGTCAGGCTTCCTCGGCGATAATTCTTCTTGGTGATGTCTACGGATCAGACAGCAGGTTCAGTATTGATGATGACAGTTCATCAGGGATGATGGACTCGGTTATTGCTGTTGTGGGCCTTTCCGCCGGAAATACTCCGGTTGACATCAAAAAGACGACTGTCACTTTTTCAAACTCCCATGAAATAATGGATCTTGAGTTCAACAGTTCGGCAACAGGGCAGAGGATGCCGGTAAAAAGCGGGGAGTGGACTGTTTATAGCATAATGGAGGGGTCTGATGATCTTCTGCTTGAAAGCTGTGAGCAGATATGTCTGTTAATGGAAGTTGGAGACAAAATTCATCCCAATGAGAGATTTAAATTAAGTCTGGCTCCGCCCGAGGGCACACCGCTTGTAATTGACAGAAAGGCGCCGCCAAAAATTAATACAATAAATGTGCTCAACTAAACGTCATTTTTGTGGAATGGCAGTTTAACCAACCCACCTCCCTTTTGAATACAAAAGTCCCAGATCTTTTGCAAGCTTTTCACAGATAAGATCGGACTTCACCTTTAATATCTCAATATTTCCTTCTTTTTTGCTGGCTGATGACTCCAGGACTGCCATCAGCTCGTTAATTTTGGATCTGATATGCCTGTCTCTGCTTATCTCTTCATATCTCCTGACAATGACATCAGGTGCAGGCCATTCTCCGGTTCCTGATTTTAATGAAGGTTTCATTGAATAAACTGCGGTGAATCCCGCCACCCTGATCTCTTTTAATTTAAGTTCGGATGCCGTTTTCAAATCATATTTTGAGAAGGATGAATCTGATACGTGGTTGTGCGTCAGTATGGTGCCTTTAGTTTCAGGACATTCTTTGTTTGTTATCATAAGTGCGGAAAAACCCGCAAACCAGCAGAGGAGTTCTCCTTTTTCTGAAAAAATTCCGCATACCTCCCCTTCACGCTCGGTATTGTTTTTGATTTCCTTTTCAAACCGGATTATTTTTTTATTGATATTAAAAACACCTTTTTTGGAAACCTCAGACATTGTGTTCATTTCTCTCAAAAATGCAAGTTCGTTTGGAAACATATCTCAAAGTCCGCCTTTTGGGTCTTTTATGCTCTCAAGTATCCCGAAAACATTGCCTTCAGTGTCACGACAGTAAATATGGTGGCCTATTCCCGGGATTTCCATTTTTTCTGTCATTAATTCTCCCCCCGCTTCTCTGACTTTTTTTATGGAATCGTCCAGAGAGAGGACACTGACGGTGTTTATTACAGAATCCGTGATCATGTCCTTTTTGGGTGCAATGGCACCGTCTATACCCTCCTCATCCTCATTTCCGGTTGTCAAAAGCCAGTATTCCATGTCTCCGTATTTTTGAGCCTTCCATTTGAATACGTGATCATAAAATGCGGCGGCCCTTTCCGGGTTTTCCGCCGGAAATTCAAAATGTATTACTTTTGGCATTATTATCCCCCTATTTTACCATGCTGAAATTAATTTATCAGACAGTTTAATGTCCGGATTTTCAGGCGGATAGTCGGAATAATAGAATAAAATAGTATCGCAAATTCAAAAGAACGATATTTTGAATTTTGTATTTTTGGTGTCATTGTTCCGGATAAGGGGTTTTGAAATACGGCCCGGCCGGAAACATTTTTAAGTGGATCAAAAAGTGATTTCCATAGTAAATCATTTTTTGAACCCAGTGCCAATTAAAAGAGATGATGAATCTAAAGGTAGTGACAGGAAATCCCGACAAGGCAAAAGAAGTTGAAGAATTTTTCAACGGAAAGGTCAGGGTTGGCCATGTAAAGCTTGATCTGCCTGAAATAAAGGATAATGATGTTGGGAATATTGCACGCGTGAAGGCTAAGGCTGCGTATGATGCTGTAAAAGAGCCTTTAATTGTTGACGATACAGGATTTTACATAAGTTCTCTCAACGGATTTCCAGGTGCGTACGCCGCATTCGTTCTTGACACAATCGGGATGGAAGGCATTCTTCGTCTTATGGAAAATCAGGAAAACCGTTGTGCTTATTTTGAAACAGCAATCGCTTATGCGGATGAAGACGGTGTTTTAATATTCAGGGGCAGGGTGGAAGGCAGTATTACCACAGGCCCGCGTGGCAGTGAGGGTTTTGGATATGACCCAATCTTTGAGGTATCCGGGAAAACATTCGCTGAAATTCCCCTAAAGGATAAATCTGCGGTCTCTCACAGGGGCAGGGCTCTGGAAGCATTTGGTGAATGGTATTTAAAGAAGCAGTGAGCGAGTGGTTTTTGTAAAAATCAGAACTGTTCTGAAATTGGTTCAGCGAAATATTTCCGGCTGTTTTCCGTCAGAATAATTTTGATGCCGTTACCTTTGGCATATGTGACAAAGCAGTATGCTGCGGTATATCCAAACTGTTAATATGCCAGACATCGTTGTATATAGAACTGAACAACTAAACATATAGGGGATACAAAAATGGCAAGATTTCCAGAGGCCGAGGCAAGGCTCCTTGACGTAAAAATCTGCATGAAATGTAATGCAAGAAACGCACCTCGTGCAACAAAGTGTCGCAAATGTGGATATGATGGTTTAAGACCAAAATCAAAGGAGAGAAAAGGATAATCTTTTTCCCTGTGTTTACCCGGGTTACACAGGTATCTATACTTTTTTCTTAAAATGGGAATTAAAGGTGTATTCTGCCTTTAGTGCCAGTTTATTGTTAAAAAACAGTTCTTATTGCAGAATTGTATCATAAATTCTCAATTTTGTTTGGGCAGTGGCCGGATATCCGGTTTCACATGTTCAAACGGACGGGTTTTTCATTCTTATAAAAAATAATGGATGTCCGGCACTCTTATGCGCTGTAATATGTTACCTTTTTTCCACCTTCAGAGTAGTCACCGTGGTATGTTTCAATATTTCTCTTGTATCCGATGCGTTGTTCCACGCCGAGTTCTCTTAAGACCTCTCTTATATTCATGACGTCATCTGCGTCTTCCCAGTCTTTTGTATGGACGTAGATTACGATGCGGTCATCACGGGAATCGGGGTTTTCCTTTGCTGTACTGGTTTTTGCTGATATCCCGAGGCGGCCCTTTACCGTTGCATCCCTTATCTTTCTCCACATCAGGTCAGCCACATCCCTCTCAAGGAATATCAGCCACTTCCCGCCTCTGTTTTCGTCATCGGGATTTGCCTCAAAATCGGGTGCGTCCTGAACAATCCAGTACATCTGCGTTGTCTTTGATGGGAAAACGCCCTCCCCTTCGCATATTTTATTGTATATTGTATTGGTGTCTGTGAATTTTTCAAGAAGTGCATTGGCGAGAATTTCGTAGTCTGTTGTAAAATCAGAAAATATTTCCTCAAAATCCTGCCTGAAATCATCCTCCCTTTCCACGCGCTCAAAAAGATAATCTCCGCGGCTTTTAAGCCCCTTGTTAAGAATAATCTCAAAGATTCCGTATGCGACATCTCCGATTTCTTCAGGTGCGGTATCTCCTTCCATGTAACATTATGTTTTCTGAAAGCCACTTCTAATATATTTTGATTTATTCTGGAAGAAGGGTAAGGGCTTTTATTGAAATACAATTGGCAAAGTTCCTTTGAAAAATACCAAAAAAATGTCGGTTTATTTTAAATTAAGGGCCTCTTTGGCAAGAAGAGCTGCTTTTTCCCCCGAGAGGAGCATTCCGCCGAATACCGGGCCCATTCTGTTTTCACCTGCAACGGCGTTTGCTGCCATTCCTGTTACAATGAGGCCGGGGAACACCTCTTTTGTGTGTTTGAGGATGTTTGACTCGGCCTTTTCAGCCCACATGAAGCCCTCTCCTTTGATCTCAAGGTCTCCGCCTTTGTCTCTGACCATGTGTGCGACAGTTGAGTCATGGCCTGTTGCGTCAATGGTGACCTTTGATCTGAGCGTTAGGGGATCTATGTGAAGACCTGCCATTTCAACCGGTGACCAGTTTATGACAAGACCGCTTACTCTTTTGTCCTCCTTTACCACAACATCTTCAACAGTTGTCAGGTTAAATACCTCAACACCTGCATCGCAGGCAGCTGCGAGTGTTTTTGACACTGCTTCGACAGATGATGCGACAAAATAGCCCTTTTCGTATTCCGTATATTTTATTCCGAAGTGGTCAAGAAGCCGCCTTGCTTCCTCCTGTACTACTATGCGCGGAAACATCATTCCGCCGCCCCACATTCCTCCGCCGATAGACAGCTTTTTTTCAATGAGGGCGACTTTAATTCCTTCTTCTGCGAGGAGTGCTGCACAGGTGATCCCTGAGGGGCCTCCGCCTACAATTGCACAGTCCAGGTCGAAGTAGTCAAGCATTATTCTGCTTTGCTCTGAGAGTATTGCTCTGCTTATTGTAACTTCATCAAGTTCCATTTTTTCAGTCACCCGAGGCTTTATAGTTTATCTTTAGAGGGTATAATGGAATTGATTTTTTTCCCTGCCGGGTATTTTAAACTCTGTCGGTGGTGTGACATATTTAACCCCCGAATGCCAAATATAATAATACTATGATAGGTAAATGGAAGAGAGACTGGGGGCTGACAGGCCGGGTCTTTCTCACATGGATGTTAATCCTTGCGGTCTACCTGTTCTTTATAGGCGCAATAAATTACTTCTTCCCCGGACGTTTTTATTTCCTGGTAGGTCTTGCATTTTTGTTTGCCTTTGGACAATACTTCCTCTCTGACAGACTTGTTCTGGCCAGTACACGGGCAAGGATAGTTGCTGAAGATGAAGAGCCTGAGCTTCATGCAATGATTGAGAAGCTTTGCAGGGAAGCGGATCTTCCAAAGCCAAGAATTGCAGTCATGGCTTCACCTGTTCCAAATGCATTTGCAACAGGCAGGAGCCCGAACCACGCTGTTGTGGCGGTTACAGATTCCATCATGAAGACTCTCAACCGTGAGGAGCTTGAGGCTGTAATTGCGCATGAGCTTTCACATGTTAAAAACCGTGATATTCTCACCATGACGGTTGCAAGTTTCATTGCAATGATTGCATCAATGGTCATGCAGAATGCGTTCTTTATGAATCTCTTTGACAGCCGTGACAACAACGGTGCATGGATTGCAATATGGGTTGTGTCCATCTTTGTCTGGATTGTTGCAACGCTTCTTATGCTTCTGCTTTCACGTTACCGTGAATTTGCGGCAGACCGTGGCAGCGCAATGATTACAGGAAATCCGAGAGCCTTAATTTCAGCTCTGAATAAGATCAGCGGAAAGATGGAGTACGTTCCTGCAAAGAAGAAACAGGAGATTGAGGGTGCAAATGCATTCTTTATCATCCCTGCAATCTCAGGAAAGAGCCTGACAGAGCTTCTTGCAACCCACCCTTCACTTGACAGGCGTGTTGCTGCTCTTGAAAAGATTGAGGCAGAACTCAGAGGGTATTAATTCCCCCTGAATTCTTTTAAAAATATTTTTAGACAGATATTGAAACTGAATTTTTTTTGGTTTATGAACACTTTTTTTCCAGGTTTTTAATTCAGGATAAATTCTGTGCATTGTTTGTGCAGCCTGAAATTATGATCTGTTAGCGCCACCATTCCCGCCGGTACTGATGAATTTGCAAAGGCAAATTTACGGGCCCCGGAAGTCCGTCACTCTAAGCCCGCTTTTGGGATGTATTGGATGGAGTGGTATGCTTAAGGGGGGAAATAGGGCGTCGGGAAGTATTCGCTTGTTATCGGCAGGGTGACCCGCCTTGAAGGAAGTGACGAATATTTCAGTGAGTCCGGCGATCCGGATTGTGAACGCAGCAGGCCTCTTTGCATGGTCTTTGGTGAAATGGATTATAATTGTACTTATTTTGAGTATTCAGGCTGTTATGTGGCGGATTTCTGTATGTCTGTATACAAAAGGGATGTCTGATCCCCGGAATCAAAACACTATTTTTAATACCTGTGAGGGTAAACATTAGAGAGCACAAGTGTTGTGTAATGCACCGATGGTCTAGTGGCATGACTTTGGCCTTCCAAGCCAATAGCCCGGGTTCAATTCCCGGTCGGTGCACTCGTTTTTGAGAGTTTTTTAAAATTGTTTTTTGTTTAATGACAATTCCGTCTTCAACTATAACGGCTGAATGATTTTCACGGCGTAACTGTTAATGATTCTTTAAGGCCTTTGCAGAGATCACCATCATCAGGGGTTATTTCTGAACAGGATTATTGCCTGAATTTAAAGTTTGTAAATATAGATCGTCAGCCTTCCCGGAACTTACCAACCGATGAAATTAGGAAAAACAAAAGGGGGAAACACGATCTGAAGTGAAGTGCCTGAGGCCGGGATGCCTTCTCCATCCCTGCGAAGGCCTATCAGATCTCCTGACCTGAAACTGAACCAGCATAAACTCTGGTCAAAAAAGGTGTGTCTCTACTATGAAATTTTGAACTTGGTATATTCTGAGCTAATGATATAAATTAATAATTATCTAAATAAAAATGATTTTTATTAGATTCATGAATTAATTCAAATTCGCTCAATATTTGTATTTTTAAATCTTGCATATAATCTCTTAAATCTGCCAATTCATATTCTTGTTCCAAAAAATTAGGATCACATTCTCTTATAGAATTATAAAAAGCATCATATTTATGCTCTGTTTCAATATATTTTCTCATTAATTGCCTCAAATGTGACAATTCTGGACCTTCCAATGGGCTGTCAAGGATGACATTTTTAATATATTGAAAATTTTCATTTAAACTATCATCATATGATACAAATTTATGATTTCCATCATAAAATTGCAATTTGTTATAATTCTTATTTAATATTTGTTCTCTCTTTCTTTTAAGATCTTCAACATCAGAAATTAATTCCTTATTTTGTGATTTGAACATCTCATCATAGCATTTTAAAAATTTATCTAATGTATATTGGTAATAATATTGATTAGTTTCTCGATAGAATTCTGTTATTAAATCAGGAGCTGGGCCTATTATTTTTTTTCCTCTTTTTTGCCAAAAATCATTTTTTTCATCATCAACTATAAAAACAATTGGCTTATCTTTTAATTTAGAATACTCAATAATTTCTTTCCAAATTATAAAATCTCCATATTTATTTGCAGGCTTTTTAATATCACGGAATCCCGGAGAAATTTGTTTCTCATATCTCTTTTCCCCTTCTCTTTCGATTTCTTCGATTTCATTATTTATGGGACTTTCTCCTATTTTATCTTCAAAAAAGTCACCTATTATTTGAGATACTTTATTATTTTCTGTTTCAGAAGGATGATTTTTTTTATATTTATTTATTGATTCTGAGCATTTTTCAAATTCATTCATTAGATCTTTTACAGAATCATTTAATTTTAGATATGGGTGTAGTTTGTATTGTTCACATAAACCTTTTATTTTATTTTTAGAACTCTTTATTTCATTTAATACTTTGTCATATACCGAAAGTTGAGAAATAATTACTTTAAATAAATTTCTGTGATATTCTTCTCCTACATGATATGGAATCCAGAATCTGTCTGAATTCATTAAAAAATTATTAAATGTTTCTTCAACATTTTTTGGATTATATTTATGAAAATTTAAAAGAACACTTGTATCAAAAACAAAGATACAATCATCCCAGATTTCTTTAAATTGTTCCTTTGAATATTTATAATACCCAAAAAATTTATTCTTCATCTTTTCAATCCCTCATATTTTAAGCAAAATTTATTCTATATTTATATTATTGTTATCTTTCCAGCATGAGATTAATCTATTCCTGATTTTCTCTCTAAACTCTTTTAGGCTGTTCTCTTGATCTGACACTAAAAACAAAAAGCATGAGGAAAAACAGAAACGGGCAAGTTCTGAAGAAATATTTAAGCTTATAACATTTTTTCCAAGAAAAAAAAGAAGAATTGTTTGAATTTACTTTTTAAATTCACAATGATTACAAACAGAACAAGGGGGTAATGTGTCTGTTTTATCATCTAGTCTTTTAGTAGCTCCGCATTTTGTACATTTGTATGTACCAATTCCTGGCTTTTCACCACATTTGTATGTCATTTTAATCAATTCCAAAACAATAAAATATTGTTCATAATATTATGGGTGTCATCCAAAGAAAAAATTAAGTCCAATATATATTAGTTATAAAAATATTCTCAAAAATCATCAATTTTTTATTTCAATAAAAACTTCCCAAGTGCCCATGCTCCAAAAACAAATAATATTCCCGCACCGACAAGATAAATCTTGATACATAAATCTCCGATTTTACCATGGGGCCAGCCGCCAGCCTTCCCGGAACTAACCAAACAAAGAATAAGGGAAAAATTAGGGAAAAAATGGAGGAAAAACGATATCATCAGATATCGCATGCCTGTCCTTTCCACAGTTCAAATCACAACTTCAATATTGAGAAAGAGTCGGCCTGTTTTATGAGCTATCCTCTGTCCTGTTCTGCTTTTTTGGATTTCTGACATATGAGGCAATTGTTCCAAGAGCACAGAGGGCTGCAAAAATCGCGAATGCTATTTCAATAGCGCTTACAAGTCCTGCAAGGTCTGTTATTGAAAGAGGGTCTCTTCCGATTGTAAGGGAGAAGGCGAACATTGAGATTCCCATTGAGACCATCATCCCCGAGAGCCTCATTGTGCCGAGAATTCCTGATGCGACCCCGTAGCATCTTTCATTGACGCTGTCCATCACGGCATGTGTGTTCGGCGATGAAAAGAGTGCGTATCCGAGACCAAGGAATGCAAGGTCTGCGATTATGAATGTGACCGATGTTTCAAGACCAAGGTTTGCAAAGGGCACAAGACCGATTGTGATCATTGCCATGCCGGCGGTTGCAAGCAGTCGTGAGGGGTATTTGTCTGATAACTTCCCCATCGCAGGTGAGAACAAAGCCTGCATTATCGGCTGTGCAATCAGTATTGTTCCGGCTGAAAACGGTGAGAAACCCTTCACATTCTGGAGATATATGCTCAGTAAGAACCCTATTGCGTATGTCGAGCTGTAATTTATTAGTGCAGCGAGGTTTGAGAATGCAAAAACCCTGTTTTTTGTGAAGAGTGAAAGCCTTATTACCGGATATTCCGCCCTGTTCTCCTGGTACACGAATGCAATGAATGAAACTCCCGCAAGTGCAAAGAGAACAATTCCGGGTTCTGAGGGGAGTTCCTGAAAGCCGATCATTAAAAGAAATATAGTTACAGCGTAAAGAACAGAGCCCGGGAGATCGAATCTTGTCATCTCCTCTTTTATCTCAGGGACTTTGAGGTATTTCATGCCTGCCAGAAGAACGAAGAGTCCTATCAGGACATTGAGGTAAAATATGCTTCTCCATCCGAAGAATTCCGTTACAATTCCGCCTAAAAACGGCCCTATGGTAAGGCCGGTGTATATGAATGCGACATTAATCCCGAGGGCCATGCCCCTCTCTTTTGCATGAAATACGCTTGTAATAATCGCAATCGAGGTTGCATAGAGCATGGCGCCTCCGATGCCCTGAATAATTCTGAATACAATAAGCCATTCAGCCGAGGGTGCTATTGTGCATATGAGAGAGCCGGCTGTGTATATTGCAACACCTGAGAGGAATATTCCGACTCTCCCCCTGATGTCGGCAAGCCTTCCCATCGGGACAATGAGGATTGCTGATGTCAGGAGGTAAGACGTTGTAACCCACGAGAGCAGGATTGCACTGCTCAGGAATTCGTGCCCGATTTCAGGGATTGCGATGTTTATTGACGATCCCATAAACGGTGTCAGAAAAGATCCGATTGATGTAAGAATTAAAATGATCTTCTGCCGTTCATCCATTGTAAATTACCATTAGGTGAGGAGATAAGATAAGTTTTGCAGGAATGTTCTTTTTTTGATATTATTCACCGGGGAGAGAGGAATTATTATGGGTTCATCCTGCCGTTTCGCCGCCTTTTCTGATTTTTTCAAGGTCATTTGCCGTTTATTTTCCCAAAAGTTCCAGTGGGCCGGCGGGGATGACCGGCAAAAGATTTTATTGTAGTTTGTCCTTATCTGGTCTTTGGCCATGTAATGTAAATATTCGGGGGGGTGTTTTTATGGCTTTTAATGCAAAATGCTGGAGATGTGATTATTCGGGGAGGATGCAGTTAGTTTCAGGGGATCTTGACGGGTACGGACCTTTAAGGGACATCTTTTTTCAGTGTCCGGACTGCGGTCTGATATTTATGCCGGAGAATGTAGCCCGGCCTGATGTTGACTGGGATTCTGTCTGTTATTTGTGCAGAAGTCCCGGACCCCATTACCTTGAGGATGGTGAGGTAATCTGCGGTAAGTGTTTTTCGGGTCTGAAGGTTTTTGAAAATGTTGAAAAAATGCCGGAAATTAAGACTGAAAGAAGGCCTTTTTTGATAAAAGTCAAAACGCTTAAGCCTTAAAAGAGAGAATAAATGAAGGTTAATCAGGGACTCGTGGTCTAGCTGGTTATGACGTCGCCTTCACACGGCGGAGGTCTCGAGTTCGAATCTCGACGAGTCCATTTTAAATTGCCTTCTCTCTTAGAACAGCATGAAATCATCTGAGAGATTGAACTAAATGAATGAAACCTGTTTTTTTTCCGGATGCTCAAAATAGCGAACAAATATTCGTTTCTGCGAACATCAACATCTCGTTTCCAGTATATTTTGGATAATTATTATATCATTTCATAAAGTAACTATTCAGTATTATATGCAGATGAAACCGGAAAGCCCGTTTACGTATTTCTTAAAAAACAGTAAAAGGCTTGATGAATTGTGCCGTAAATACAATGTTTCTGAGATGTTTATCTTTGGATCTGCAATTCGTTCCGATTTCAATCCTGAAAAAAGCGACATTGACATTATGATTTCATTTAAGAAAATGACTCCGGCAGAGCATGCCGATTCCTATTTCGGCCTGCTGGAAGAGCTTGAAAGTTTTTTTGGCCGCAGTGTTGATCTCCTTGAGAAAGAGGCTGTAAGAAATCCTTATCTGAAGAAGAATATTGACGAGTCAGGGGTAATGGTCTATGCCTCAGCATGAACCTGAAAAGTATCTCTATGACATTGAAGAGTCAGCCGGAAACATACAGAAATTTGTGTCCGGAAAATGCTTCGAGGATTATGAATCAGATATTATGCTCAAATCTGCCGTTGAAAGGCAGTTTGAAATAATCGGAGAGGCATTAAAACAGCTTTTTGAAAGAAATCCTCAATATAAAGCCGCGATAACAAATCCTTCCAGAATAATATCTTTTAGAAACCGGCTTATTCATGGATATGCAAGCATCTCCGATGAGGTTGTATGGGGAGTTATTGAAAAGGATTTGCCCATTCTCAAATCAGAAATCAAAACACTTCTTGAAAGAGTAAAATAATAATTCAAATCGGCTTTTGGCAAAAAAGCAGTTAAACTTCCTTTAGCATGTAAGAAGTATGCTAAAGATAAATGGCAGTGTCGCAGTGGTTATCTCTGACAATGTATTGTTTGAAGGTGGTGCGGGAGAGACTATAAGGAAAAAACTCCTTGCTGAATGTTATGTTCATACCCTTCTCAGGCTTCCAACAGGTATCTTTTATGCTCTGGGAGTAAAGGCAAATGTCATCTTTTTTGATAGAAAATCTGGTCGGGAAGAGCCATGGACAGATACTCACTGGATATATAACTTAAGGACAAATCTGCACTTTACTTTAAAGGAAAATCCACTATCCTTTGAAGATTTAAAAGATTTCATCAAATCCTATAATCCGGAAAACCGCCGCAAGAGATCTGCAACAGAACGGTTTAAACCCTATAAATATGAGGACCTGATAAAACGTGATAAAGTATGTCTTGATATATTCTGGATAAAGGATAAAAGCCTTGAAGATAGCGAAAACTTCCTTGAACCCGATGTAATTGCAGGTGCTATCGCAGTCTTCAAACTGCAATCGAGCAATTTTCAGGGCTATATGAAGATCTCAAAGAGGAATGAGGGCTATATTTTATATTTAGTTATCTGGATTACGCAGAACAAAGATTCTGTGAAGGAGGGTGAAGAGCAGCCACATGATGCCGGCCCCCCTATATCAAATATACTCCTTTTTGGTATCATATTTTTCTTTAATTTCTCCTGTTTTTCTCCTGAAAAATTGAGGAGAAAAAAGGGAGGAGAAAAATAATCAATAACTATAGAATTCTGTTAAAAAACGCTTTTCTTATAGAATTTTATGACGTCCTAAACTGAAAATATATTTTAAGAGGCCAAGAATAAGACTTCATTTCCTAGATAATCATGACATATTATAACAGGAACTCTCATCCAGAAACCAGATGAATACAAAAGATCTTTGATTTATGGGGCTATGACCGTGAAGATGAAAATTTCAGAATCAACAGCATATATTTGAGAAATGCAAGTTAACAGGAAGTTAAAATAATTCACGTTTTAAGAGTAAAATTAGATATAATGTTGAATTTAAAGGATTTTAATTTTCATCATCTAAAATGTATTTGAGAATTGCAAGTTAAATGTAAGTTAAGGGGAATCTCTGAAATCAGAGAGAATGCAAAATACGGCATAAATATCATAGAATAATTAGAACATGAGTTAGGATGGACTTCCATATTTGCAAGTTAAATGCAAGTTAATAATAATTATTAAAACAGCTCTTATTACTCCCGCACTGGAGATTTTTAAACTCAAAGTCCAAATCTAAGACAGCCCGCTATCAGAATTCCTAAAAACGATTAACAGTGCAAAAGGACGTAATAAAAAACCCTTCTCTAAATTATCATTCTACTCAGTTAAATAGGAACAAGATCCATTTTAAATATTATTCTGAGATATGAATGATAAGTGAATTTAGGCTTGTAATTATGACTGAAAGAAGATATAATAAGAAGAATTCACGGCAAGAATTCAGAGGAATAAGCTCTCATTCTGTTTCTTATGAAGGTGTGCGCCATAAGATGTCTAATAGCAAACAGGATTCAAATCTTGTGAGAGAATCAAAATCCGGATTTTACTGCGAGCCTATAAAGGAATTTGACAGGCAGAGTTATATTAACAGAATGTCAGCCGGGAGCCTGAAAATATCAGCAGGTACTAAATGGAGTGAAAAGGGAGAGACTCCATCATTTAAAAAAACCGATGATATTCTGATGAGAGCTGCCCGAAGGACGTATAAAAGTCATAGCTCTGAATCTCAATGAAAGAATTTTTTCTTTTTGCCGGACCAAATGGTTCTGGAAAATCTACAATTATTGAACGTTTGATTGATGAAACAGGCATTAATTATTTAAATGCAGATTATTGCGCACGTGCAGATCCTGAGATATCAAAGATGCCTGATGGTCTCGAAAAGTCAAAAAAAGCACAGTTGGAGACAGAAAGGATACTTAGAGAGACTATATCCGAGGGATTGCCTTTTGCATGGGAGACAGTATTTTCCCATAAAAGCCGCTTGGTGATTATGGAATATGCAAAAAAAGAGGGTTATAGGATTAATCTAACTTATATTACCACTAAAAATCCTGATATTAATGTTGCTCGTGTTCATCAACGTGTTTTGGAAGGAGGTCATGGTGTTCCTGAGGATAAAATAAGAGGGAGATATGCCCGCTCCATAGCTTTTTTGCCTGATATGATTCTTTTAGCGGATGAAGTATCAGTATATGATAATTCTTATGACAATGTTGATCCAAAGCTTATATTTCAGAAATTTATTCAAACTGAATGTGATATTGAACCTGAGATGGTAGTTTGGCAAACGGATGATGAAGAGATTGATGAATGGGTCGTTAATCACATTGTTACCCCTCTGATCGATAGGGGTATTTTGATTCAGTGTTATCAAGTAATTTAGACAGAAATTCTAAAAACGATTAACTGTGCAAAAGGACGTAATTTATTATTCTCCCCTTAATTATCAGGAGTATTGAACTATTTTCCAAACGAAAGAATTGATTTTTCCGCAAGGCTCTGGAAATTTTTCTAAATCTGTATTGGCGTTATTTTGGCAATTATGCCCTAAAATGACGTTGCCTTCACTCGGCGGAGATCTCGAGTTCGAATCTCGACGAGTCCATTTTTAATTTGCCTTCTTTTTAAAAATAAAATAATGAACTAAATATTAAAAAAATGATTTCTTTTCTTTCTCTTTCTTTCTTATTTCTTCATTTTCAAAATCAAAATATTGAGCTAATTGATCATGAACTGCTTGGTAATTTTTAAAAAAACCAGAATTGATATGATCATTTGCGTAGTGATTGTAGAATTGACATTTCAAGAATTTTATAATCTCCTTTTCATTATCAAAAGGACAGACATCTCGTGTTGTGATATCCCATAGAATATTTCCGAATTCTCCACAATCTATATTTTTAAGATTCATTTTTAATGGAATCTCATATTTTAATAATCTATAATAAAATTTCTTTGTATCATGAGGAATTTCAAGGTAATAATAGTCTGGAAAACTAAAGTTTTGAATTAGATTTTCTGTATGCTGTAATTTAATGTTAAAATCAAAATAGATTTCATAGATATTAGCAATTTGCCCTTTTGGAATCTCTAAATATTTTGTGTTTAATATGTGCCCTTGATTTACAAAATTAAAATAGGCATTTGTTGAAAAATATTTATATTGAAAATTATTTCCGTTTGCCCAATTAGTATAAGAATCTTGTTTAGGCATCCAGTTCCACTTATTTTCCTTTTCAAGTTCATCAAATCGCTCATTTACTATTTGTGTAAATCTTTCAAAACAGTCTTTATTCTCTCCAAATTCGATTAATAATTTTTTTAAAGCATCAGCATATTCAAGCCTTTTTATTTCTTTTTGAGTGAAATAGAAAATTATTATTGCAATAATTACGGCCGCACCTATACTCCATGTAAATGCGAAATCTGGTTTTCTGTTAATAATATAGTTATCAATCAAAAAGGCAATTAGGATGGATATGATAGGAAATGAAATAAAAAATGTCCATCTGATTTTTAAAGGATGCCAGAAATGTAATATTACCCACTTCTTTTTATTCTCGTAAATTTGAAAAAGCCAACAATTTTTAGGATCTGCTTTTTCAGAAACCATATTTGATAATGATAAATTTGATAAGTTAAATGTTTTCATGAAATACTTTCAGAACACGTGGTTTTGTGTTTATTAGTAATGACCATCATCAGGATATGGGGGCTTAGCCTTAATCCCGCAACAAGATATTACGTTTACAAAGTTTGGATTTTGTCCCGGTTCACGAACAGAGGCAGACTGAAAGATAATCCGGTTAAAAAGGAGAATCAACTCTTAAAAACACCAGTGTAACAGGAAACCAATGAAATATCTAATTTTAATGATATCTTAAGAGCCGAAAATATCTTGATATCATGCAGACATAATAGTCATTATCAGAAAAAGAGGAGGACGGCCAGGTGAAAAAACCATATCACAGCATAAAATCCGAAGTACTTGCAAAGCTTGAGTCACACCTCCCTGAAATCCAGGAGCGTTTTGGTATTGAAAGCCTTGGGGTTTTCGGCTCGGTCAGTCGTGGTGAGGATACGCCGGAAAGCGACGTGGATATATTATATAGGTTTAAACCCGGAATCAAGACCTACCATGCCCTTCTTGATCTCGGCGAGTATCTGGAAAAATTATTCGGACGTAAAGTTGATTTGGTCTCTTCTGAGTGGATGAGTCCGTATCTCAGGCCTTATGTTGATGCTGAAGTTATTCTTTATGGCAGAAAAAGAGGTGCCGTTTGAAAAAAGATTCTTTGTATCTCTCCCATATCTATGAGGAATCGGAATTTATACTCGAAACCATCGATTCCATGACCCGTTCTAAATTTCTGGAAAGCAGAATAATTCAAAAAGCAGTTATTCAGTCATTAGGAGTAATAGGGGAAGCTGCAAAACAGATTTCCCCGGATTTTCGGGAAGCACATCCTTATATTGACTGGAAAGGTATGTCAGGGCTTCGTGACAGGTTAATTCACGGGTATTTTGTTATAAATCTAAGTCAGGTTTGGGAAGTTATTTCTGATGATATCCCGCTTCTTCATGACCAGTTATACAAAATACTCAAAGAATAATCCTGACCTCTTTTTTCTCTACTTTTCCTCCCCCTCCTTCTCCTCCTCACGCTTAAAAAAATATTTGTAAACCCGAACAGAGCAGATATAAAAAGCAAATAAATATGCAGCAAGTCCTATAAGCCCCAAAGTCGGCGAGACAAAGTTCCCTGAGTGAGAAAACCAGTCCACATCACCGTATGGGCCTGCCCTGACCTTTGACTGTGTGGTAAAAACCGGGCTGAACGGTATTGAAGGGATCTGGTATTCCTCCTCCAAAGAGATCTCTCCTGACATCGTCCCGGGTCCCCTGATGCTGTTCATCGATTTTCTGATTATCGTTCCGAATGCATTCCACGTCGTGCTTTTGTCAGCGGCATAAACCATATTCCCGTCGTAGTTGCCGTAAAAACTGCCTTCTATGTGGTATTTTATCATGTCATAGCCGAATACTCTGGTTTTGTCATCGCTAAAGACGGTTATTATATCGACAAATCCGGTCTGGTTATCATTAACTCCCGGAATCGTTTCCAGAAAAATTCTGTTTATTTTGTATCCCCTGAAAAGATTTGGTTCGATATCGCCTGTTTTTCTCTCAGCCACCGGGAGGTTCTGCTCTGCAACAACCACCGGCTCTATATCATACTCCCTGACATTTGTTCCGTCTGTTTCAACGGCATGCACGGCCTCCCCTGTGTCAATTAGGAATATGACATAATTTCCTGCGATGACCCTGCCGAAAGGAATATTATCAAAATTATCTTCTCCAAAGATCTCCACCCTTTTTTCTTCCGGCAAAATCTCAAAAAAGTCCGGCGAGTTTGCCCTTTTTAATTCGGTTTTCGGCGGTGTAATCCCGTTTGCAGCGTATATGTCCTCATACCTGCTCTCCTCAAAACCGAATGTCGTATCACTGTACGAATATGCAAGCATTGATGAAACCGGACAGAAGATCAGAAAAGCTAGCAGAATTACCGCAAGTCCTGTAATAAATTTTTCACTAAGAATAATTACATTCCCCCTAAACTACCTTTATATCCCCGGATGCTTAAACATTGCTTACGCAGTATCCGTTAATACCCCTGGCAACTCTCGCGTCAGTTCTTCTTTTAATTGCGATTAGGAATATTCTCAGGTTTAAAATCAGCATCTGGCAGATAATGTGCGGAGGAGCGGCTTTTGTTCTTCTGACCGGCAGTATAACCCCAAAAGATGCATTAATGGCAGTCAGTCCTGATGTCATGCTCTTTTTGTCCGGCGTTTTTATTATAGGGGCAGGACTCTTCAAAAGCGGTGTTCTCGAATCACTATCAAACAGAATATTTTCAAAAGCAAAAAATCAGGACGTATTTCTCCTCTCATTCATTTTTTTAACAGGTTTGCTCTCGGCGGTTTTAATGAACGACACTGTTGCAATAATCGCAGCCCCCCTTGCAGTAACCCTCTCGAAAAAATTCAGACTGCCTCCTGAAATGCTTCTTCTGGCACTTGCTTTTTCGGTTACAACGGGCAGCGTGGCAAGTCCGGTAGGAAACCCGCAGAATCTTCTGATTGCAACGATGTCCGGCATTGAAAACCCGTTCTTTGCCTTTTTATATTACCTCGGACTGCCCACACTCCTCTCCCTTATTTTCGTATATCTCTGTCTTAGATTTCTATACAGGGAGCATTTTAAAGACGATTTTTGCACAGATGAGAAAAGGGAGCCATCCGGATTTTGGTTCTTTGATCCCTCATTTTTATCTCTCTTAATTCTTGCAGGGCTGATCCTTTCATCTGCTGTTTTGTCAGGATACGGTATCCATATTCCCCTCTTTTCAATCGCCATAATATCGGCACTGCCTCTTCTTTTGTTCTCCAAAAAAAGAATGGAGATATTAAGGGAGGCCGACTGGCATACCCTTCTCTTCTTCGCCGCAATGTTTGTCCTCATGCAGAGTGTATGGAACACCGGATTCTTCCAGGCGTTTTTTGAGGGTTCAGGCTGCTTTTCCTTCACTCCTGCCCTGACGATGCTAATGGGACTTATCGTAAGCCAGTTTATCTCAAATGTTCCGTTCGTGGCTCTCTTTATGCCGCTTGTGCTCTCTTCGGGTGCAGGACCGAATGTCTTAATGTCGCTTGCCGCAGGAAGCACACTTGCCGGAAATCTTCTGCTCTTTGGTGCCGCAAGCAACATCATAATCGTTCAGAATGCTGAAAAAAAAGGTATATGCATTGGATTTCTTCGGTTTGCAAAGGCCGGCGTTCTGATTACCGGAGGGCAGGTTGTGATATACCTGTTGTACATCCTGACGATATCCTGATTTTATCCCTCAACTGAAAACTGCCTTGTGGCTGTCACCTCTGCCTTTCCGTATCTCTCCTTTATAACCTGAAGATGGGCATTCAGCCTGTGGACACCATACGAATAGCCTGAGATGTTTATCTCAAATGTTCCGGTTTCGGCAATATGATCCAGAACAGCACCGTCGATGTAGACTGTGCATACAAGACCGCGGTATCTGCCTTCAATCTCTATCCCGACAAGAGCTTTTGCCAGATTATCGGATGACTTTACAATATCCGGCATTTCAATCCTTAATTTCGGCACTACTGTATGATTTTTAAAATCATTATAGAGGAGATAACAAAAAAAAGTGATGATCATGAACGGTGATATGTAAACCGGCAGGTTGTTTACAGACGGGAGAATGTCCTCACTATTATAAATGCCGTCTGAGTCCACATCCTGAGCTTTTTTTATAGCCCTTTCAGCGAGAAGAATCGCACCCTCAGAGTCGCCTTTGGTATAACTTGTTCTGGCCTTTTCAAGTAGAATCTGTGCTTCCTTTGGGCTGTATATCAGGTTTCTCTCAATGACCGATTCGGCATCGGAGATTGCCACCGGAGCTTTCGATACAAGGGTGTATGAGAGTTTTATTCCCTGATAACCGGTTCTGAATGTTTCAGAGATATTTTCATAACCGAATCTGTAAATTATGATCCCGTGCTCCCCCTGCTCTGTGGAAACTGTTAACGGAGTATCCCCCTTCAGCACGCCGTCGATCACAACGGATGCACCATCAGGGACTGTCTCTATTAATATCTCCGCTTTTGCAGGAACCAGCTCTGCCGTGATCTCAGTAATCCTTCCCGCCTCAACACTGAGAGTCTTCTCCCATGTTTCATATCCCGGCATCTTTATCCGGACATCATAGATTCCCGGCTCCGTCTCGTCAAGGGTGAAGGGGGTAATGCCTGTTAAGTTTTCGTTTAGGAAAATATCAGCGCCCAAAGGGGCTGAGGTAAATATGATTCTCCCTTTAACCGGCAGGCTTTCAAATACATGTGTCAGGGAGCCGGGCAAATCCTCTCTTATTAAAACCGTCTTTTTAAAATCTGAATAGTTTTCAAGTGTCAGGAGAATCTCATGCTCACCTGTCAAAAGGCCGTATAAAACAGTGTTTGAAATCCCCTGAAATTCTCCGTCCACAAAAATCCGTGCCCCCTCCGGCCTTGTGGTAATCGAATATGCACCCCCCGTTACAGCCTCGAGCTCTGTTCCGACCTTTGTAATCTGTCCTTCCTTAACCTCAAATATCTTCTCCCATGTTCTGTATCCGGGCATCTCAAGCCTTACAAAGTGAATCCCCGGGTACACATCCTCGATAACTGTGTTTGTGTACAGGCCCGTATCTTCATCATTAAGATAAATAAGAGCGCCTTTTGGTTCAGAACTTATTACAAGCGTACCTTTCTTTACTTCGGCAGAGGCGGGGGAGGCAATGGCTGCAAGGATTAAAAAAATGCATATCAGGGATAAAAAAAAGAACCGGTTAAAAAAATCAGGGGGTGGCATTTTCAGATCACTTAATATCCGTCTTTAATACCTTCAGGACGCTTGTATTCATATATCCCAGGACATGTTTTCAGCAGGCTGTTTTCCGGCGAATATCCTGTATATGCCGGAAGTTAAAATATCAACATCCGCCCCTTTTTCCGAGTACTCCGATGTTCCGCTCACATAGTCCCAGGTATATCCGGTTTCGTTGAACTTCATCAGATAGTATGAATAATCCGGCGTATAGTTCTCAGAGAGGTTTATATGGACAATTTCGGGCTCTCTGACTGTTATCCTGTAAATGCCGCTCGCACCAGACAGACCTGACGGAGTGTTTCCAAAAGTGGCATTGAGCCTCTCAATTACAGCCGTTTTCGAAGGGGGTGTCGGGACAAGTGTTTCATAAGGGGTCTCTGTCTGGGTCTGTATGATTGTGCTTTCATTGATCTGCATTTTAGGGATAACAAAAAGGATGGATGCAACTGCGAAAAAAACAACCGCAAAGAGAACAAGCACAATTATTTTCAGTCTCCCCCTTCTTTTTTTCTCCATATGCTCTTCGTAGTCTTTTTTGAGCCTGTCCCTTTCAGGACCTGTAACCTCCCATTTTGTGTATTCCTCTTCAGAAGGTCTTTTTGAGCCGTTAATACTCCGGGTTTTTGGACTGCTCTCCCTCTCATATGCAAAATCGGCAAAAACACCAATATTTTCAGATTTTATAAAGGAATCCGTATCGCCCGCTTTGTCTCCTTTCTGCCTTTCATAAGATTTCAGATCACTTATGAGACCAAGTGTGAGTCTTTCACGTGTTTTTGCCCCTGAAAGAGTTGCCGTGACATCCTGCCTTTGTGAAAGCAGACCTGCACTTTTGTAATAGTATTCAAAGGGGTCAGTGACTGTTTCCGAATCAAGTTCGATGTTATAGCCGTCGGGGTAACTCTCAGTCACAAGAAGGTCAGCATCTTTGAATGTCCTTTTTGAGACTACAATTGTAAATCCGGTATGCAGATAAGGAGCTATCTTTTCAGTAACAGATAACACGAAATCGACTGACTTTAAAAGATCAGCCGAGATGCAGACGACCGGCTTTGAGAGCAGTATTCTCCCCGTGCAGTATTGTGAGACATCAGCTGATGAGAGTCTGGTAATTGTTTGTTTTTGTCTTTCACCAAAAAAACGGGCATCCGATGCCAGATCCCTGATTTTATAATCTATTTCAAGAAGATGCGTCTCAATTCTTCTGTAAAAGTCGTGAATGTAGGCAAGATCTATTCTGGGCGGTATTTTAGAATACCACAAAAGTTTTTCAAGATATATGAAAGTATCAGGACGTCTTCCCTTTTTCTGAACATTGACAGCCGCTCCGAGCAGGAACTGTCCGTTTTTGGTGCTGATGTAAAGGGATGCCATGCTCTCGTCAAGCTTTTCTGCCAGACGGACGACCGAATCATCGTAAAGATCGCCTGCCACAATCTGCCCGTCGGTTGTGAAGATCCCATATGAATCATCCATAATTTTACCCCCCCCTCTAATTTTCAGAGTCCGAATCTGAATATCTCAGTAAATCTCCACGGTGTAATGCCGCTTGGTGCAATCTCCTCTTCAAATCCGTCTTCTGTCGGGAAAGGCTCTGCCGTTGCATCCACGGATACTGCAATGAAATACATGTTAATATCGTTCATCATGTTTACAAGGTTTTTAAAGACCTTATTGGAGCTTAGAATTTCAAAGAGCTTTTTTTCGATACTTAGTGCTTCTTTCGCTTTTTCAGGAATGTCTGAGAGCTTGTGTCCGTTGAGTGAGAGGATGAAATTTTTTATCTCCTCGTTTTTCCAAAACAACAGGTCTGTCTTTGTAACGACAAGTGCGTACTTCTTGTTTGCGCTGAAAAACCGGGAATAGTTTTTCCCCTCAAGATCGATGAGTGTCTTCATATACCCGCCGAATTCTCTTGCAAGCTGTGCATGGCCCCTCTTGTCGTCAGTTATCTTCTCCCCGTCAATTAAGAAAATCACTTTTCCGGCTCTCAGGAAGTTGCCGTACATTGTTGCAAGGATTACACTTTTTGTAAATTCGGGGTCTGAGAGTTTGTCTGCATGATAGAGTTTGATGAACTTCACAAAATCGATTGTTCCGACATTTTTGCGAACCTCATTATAGGGCATATCCATTCTCTCTGTAATGACATCAATTGCCCGTTTGAAATTGATCTCGTTTAGTTCGTCATAATATTCGCCTGCATAGTCCACAACAGTCCATTTTACCGGGATTATGCCGTACTTTTTTCCTGTAAGCTGATACATGACCATCTGGTAGCGAAATGTCCTTGAGAGTATCTTTCCGTCAAGGACGTTTGCGTAAAGGTTTGAGATGCGAAGCTCTTCGCCCGGGTCATTTGGATCACCGGTTAAGATAACACCCTCGTTTGAATGGCCCTTTTCAAAGTTTTCGGATATGTAGTCCCAGAGTCCGAGGACAAAGTACGTCTTCCCAGAAGACCTCGGGCCGAAGATGAATATATCTGATGCCCTGACACCCACCGTTACCTTAATAGAGAGCCACCAGAGGATCGCTGACATCACAATGCCTGTTCCAAAGAAGAATACGTTCTGCAGGGCAATTGCGCCAGATACGGTTGATTCCGGTGAATATGATGATATGTACAGTTCATATGCAAGAAAGGAGATGATGATTGCAAAAAAAAGTGTAAAAATTACTTTTGCGAATTTTGCAAGATTGTCATAACGGTTTGTGAAAACCGAATTTATGACAAATACGGCGCCGGAGACAACACCTGCGGCGAAGGTCACAATCAAAAGGCCTGTGTTTGCACCCGGTGTCAGGATGACGTAAAAAACCGGAATTGCCGCGAAAATAACTGCATAAAGCACCCCGTTGACCCTTGAATCCTCGTTAAAAAGCATCCCTGCCGCGATTGCGAAAAAAAGGCCGCACAAGTATTCAAGTACAACAGTAAGCTCCACAGGTGCCGGATGCTGCTTGAAGACAGGTGCAATTGTCATGAAAATATAAGCTACAAAAAGACCCAGGGGCAACGCCAAAAGAAGGTAGAATTTTCTTTTTTTGTTGTTTATTATCATTCCCCGGCGGCCTCTTTTATATCCTTTATCTGATAGAGCCCTGTCACCCTTTCCTTCATCTCTGCCCTGTGGTTTTTATCGCCTGATTCAAGGTCAGCAATCTCGGCAGCGTCTGCAAGAAGGAGGGTGTGATCCCGGACGATGTATTTTCCATCCTGAAGATACAGCGAATGATGAAGTATGTTGTTCTTTGATCTCTGGTATTTTTCCCAGTATCCCCCGCCCGTTGTCAGAGGTGATACATTGTCAAGGAAACTTGCGGCTGCGAAGAATGTAAGTGAAATCTCCCAGGGTTTTGTGTAGTTGTGTGAGTTTATCTTTGCACTGTCAACACCCTTTAAATCGAGTGCCTTTACCAGATAGCGCCTGAAATCTCCGGATTTGTTGTCAATGAGCTGGGACAGCCATCTTGAAGGGGAAGATGCAACAAGGGCTGATTTCTCAAAACTCCATCTCTCTGTTCCTCCTGTCCCATATCCTATTGAAATGTTGTTGATGCCGAGTTTGTGAGCGTCAATTAGTTCTTTGTATTTCCAGCTTACGATATTGTAGAGTTTTTCAATCTCTGATCTCCCTTCGGGATCGTAGTCAAGGACTGAGAGATCCGAGTCATCATTTAAAAGAGAGAGCACGTTTGGATTTATCTCTCCAAACCAGGTCCGGTACATCCCTTCTATTGTCGTATCGCCTCTTTTTCTTCTCTCATCAATGGCTCTCAGGTCTGATTCATATGCCAGAATGCCGCTGTTAAATTTCTTTCTGAATTCAAATGTTGAGACAATCAGTGAATCTATTTTTTCGAGGAATTCAACTTCCTGCTTCATAGTTTTCTGGGAACGAATGAGGCTGTCAATCTCATTGTTTGCATTTGATATCTTTGCAACAAATCCGTACCTTTCGTTTAGTATGGCTGTAAGCTCATCTCTTATTGCCGAGATTATTTGCCCTATGTTGTTGCCTGAAAAGACATGAATAATTTTATCCCTCTCATCCGAAGCAAGATTAAACTCTGATACAAGTGGTGAGACTGCAGCCTCACGGATTGATCCCAGTTTTGAATCAAATTCGCGGGTCAGGAATTTATCCTGGATAAAAACGTCAAAAGGATCACGGATTGATATTTTTCCCGGGTGGAGTGTTGCAATCTTTCTGATGCGTTCCTCTTTTGTCGCTTTTTCACTCCTGAACATCTCCTGGTTCAGCTTTTTTCCAAGCAGACTGTCTAAAACGCCCTGTTTTTTAGAAACTCTCATCATATATTCGTTGAAATAGTAAAGAGCCACCGATTCCGCAAGGTCATTTAAGTATGAGAGATCGGTTTTTGTAATCCTCTCAAGTCTTTCAACATCTCCCTGGAGGTCTCCAAGAGGAAGATCCAAAAGCCAGTTTTCACGTTTTATAGGTTTTGACTTCTTCTTCTTTTCTGGCAGATTCAGTTTACCCTTTAGTTCAAAGAGAAAACCTGCAAATTTATCCAGATATTCCTTTTCAAGATTTTCAATATCGGCCTGTTCCCCGCCTCCCCGGCCGAGTGCGACATAATCATCCACCGGTTTTGTAAGTCCGGTCATCTCTGATCTGACATGTTCGAGCATTTTTTCCTGCTCTTTTAAGTATTCATCAAGCTCAGAGCGTTTTGAACTGACCTTAACATCAGTCTCACTTATCCCGGATTTCAGTGAAGACTCCCTTGCTGAAAGATCCCCTGAAATTTTTCCAAAGTTTTCCTCACCTCTTATAAGGTTTACAAGTGCGATTCTGGCGGATTTTTCACTGACCGGAAGTGTCATCTTCTGCAGATCTGCCATAATCTCAAGAAGATGCAGATTTTTCTTTATAACCTCGTAGAGTTCCTGATCCTTTGCATTTTCGTGTGGTCTGCTTTCGTTTTCAAGTGATCTTCTCAGCCTTCTGACATATTCTGAAAGCTTGTCAAAATCCCTCACAGACGAGATGTCCTTTAATTCCTCCGGCATGTTGTTGGTGATTGCAGATTCTATTATATGGCGTGACTGGAAATTGAGGAGATCAGTAATCTCATTCTCCCATATTTTTTTGATTCTTTCAATCTCCTTTCTGTAAAAGTTGACATCATCGTGGGTGATTTCATTGTCGGTTTTTGAAAATTCATCCGGGTAGAGATTTTTATATGTTGCAAAAAAGTCTGAGATCTCCTTTAGTGTCTTTGATCTGTTGACTGCAATTTCTCCGAACTCATCAATTGCATCCTCAAATCCTTTCTTAAGTGACTGCAGGTTTTCAACCGGGTATTCGATGACATGCGAGTTTGCGAATATAAATCCGGAATAGTCTTTTTTGGCATCAATGATTGCGGAGATGTCTGCTGTCGGGAGATAAAATGAGTTTATGAAAAGATAAGGGAATGCGGAGTCAAACTCAACAACCTCCTGTTTTCTGTCACCTCCGTCAACATATCCTGTAGGGCTCAGTGATGAGAGGATTATGTAGTTGAAGAGTTTGTCTTCCTTCATATTGAGATATTCAATCTCTGATAGTGAGATTGCGGCATTGAGCTGCTCCTTCTCCCCCTCGCTCACCGAAGGAAGAACACAGAAGAGGGTAATTTTAGCCTCCTGACCGCGTTTTTCCTTGATGTATCTTGCAAGATCTATGAACATTCCCGAGCCTGTTCCGCCCCCGAGACCGACAATTATCGCAACCGGCCCGTGCCCCTGAAATGACGGGAACTGTTCTCCTCCCTGTGTTATAGCCTTGTAGAAAACCGCTTTTGAAATCGCACGCCTTCTGTGGACACCGCCTCCGAAGTCATCTACAATATTTTTGTCCACCTGTTTGAGCATCTGGTAGTCGAACCCGAAATCCGGATCATTCATCCACCAGACATTAACAAGCGGCTTTTCACGCCTGTTTTTGATCTGTGCAATAATGTCCTTTGATGTGAGTGACGATACCCTTTCAACATTTGCAAGGTCAGGAAGGTGGTAATGATAGCATTTGACACTCCCTCCCATCTGGCTGTTTGTTTTCTGGATGTCGCCTATGCTTTTTTCAACCTTTTTTACCCTTTCAATATCGTCTTTTCTCTGGTTTGTGTCGGTATCGATTGTGTAAAGGCTGAGCTTTTTTCCGTCTGAGAGATAGTGTCTCAAAAACCATTCATGAGTATAAAGATGATTTATGAGTTTTTTGCCGCATCCCCCGACTGCAACCACCGTTAGTTCATCGGGCATCTGGAAAGGTTTTCCCTCGATTATATCATCATGTGCCATTCTTTATTTCCCCCCTTTGTATTCATCCTGGAAATCCTGAATATTTTTAGCCCTGATCTGGCCGAAAACTGTTCCGCCGGCAAAACCGGCTATAAGCATAAAAACTCCGATAATTATTGCTGCCAGGAGTGAAACAGTCGAATCCTTTGGAGACTCGGCATACTTCAAAAGCTCGTTTGCCTCATCCTTGAGGCCCTTATCATAAAGGCTGTTTATCTGTCTGCGCAGGTCGGCATTTGAAACCTTCTCAAGTCTTGCTGAAAACTGTTCATCATCAGGGACCACTATTGAGAATGTTTCTGTTGCGGCTGTTCCGAGTATGTCCCTGTTTTCGTCAAGTGCCTGGATGTGATAATACGTATAGCCTGTTTTTCGTGTATTCACCTTTGTAACCACGACCCCGTTTACAACCTCGACTGTTGTAAGTACAGGCACCCTGCCGTATATCTTTGCTGTTACCGAGTCCCCCGGTGAATTAAGAGTTTCAAGCTCAATGTTTCGGTCATTTAATGATTCTTCCCCCCCTGATACTTTGAATCCGTCAGGTTTCGTAATCTCCCAGAGATTTTTTTCCGGCACCGGTGTTAAGTCGGTTGCAATCTCAAGAATCCTGGTCTGCTTCGGGATGTCACTGAATTGGATTATGTATTCTACAACGTCACCTTCTGTTTGTGAGTCAGTCAGGCTTTTGTTGATTATTTCTGCATGAAGTGCGGCAGAAGGCATACATATTAGAAATATTGAAATGATTATTCCAAAGTACATACATGCTGCTGTATGATTCATTGGTAACATAAATCATGATTTATTTTAAAGCAGTTAAATATTTCTCAGAAAAGAAATTCCTATTGTAATTATTGTCTCAGGAAAAAATGTGCTTTTAGAAGGATTATTCCTGAAAATTATGTTAAATGCCCGATAATTCTTTTGTTGTTTTTGAATTGGCACTAATCTGTCTGATTATCATTAGCACAAGAACAAAAACCGCGACAGCCATCAGCAATCCCAGTCCGAATATCAGATTATATGCTGTACTCTCAGGTACCACCCACAGTTCTCCTGCAATATATGTTTCAAAGGAATATGCGGCGAGGAAAATTCCTGCGATAATAGGGCCGAGCATACCACCGATATTAATTCCCGAGTGAAGAAGTCCTGTTGCGCCCGCTGTTCTCTCTGAGGGCACGGAGTTTATAGTGATAATCATGTATGCAGTTGCCACAATGCCCATTCCGCCGCTAAAAAGCATCCATACCACTGCAAGAAGGCTCAGACTCAGGGGAAATAAAATAAAGCAGAGAGGTGCTGCAACCATCATCAGAGATCCTGTATATAACGGAATTTTTGCACTTCTTCGTCTCATCCATGCGCCGCACAGCGGACTTGCAATCATGTCGGCTATTGATCCCGGGATCATTATAAGCCCGACAAATCTCTCTTCCATAAAGAGACCGGTTGGTGCCTGCACAACAAACGGCATTGCCTGAATGAGCATGAATGTTGCACAGTTTACTATAAACGCTGTCAGTGATATCAGGATTATAACCGGCTTTTTCAGCATGGCTATATCTATTGCAGGCATTATCGCTGTTTTTTCTGTTTTCACGAATATGTACCCTGCAATTATACACAAAATTACAGGGATTGCGCTGTTATATGACCAGATTCCGTCCTCATAAACCACGGACATTGCGAGCATCAGGAAAAACATAGTCATTAAAAGGGCAAATGCTCCTTTCCAGTCTATTTCCTTTTTGAATGTGTGCACTGACGGCCTTACCATCAGAATTATTGCAAGAAGGTGTGCGATGACAACGGGTGTTAAGAGATAATAAGTCCATCTCCAGCCCAGGTAGTTGATTATATATGAGCCGATGAAAATCCCGGCGAATGTGCCGGCACCATATGATGCGGCAAGAACACTGATTCCAAATGGTATTTTATGAACAGGAAATTGTTCGGATACAAGGGCATATGCGATAGGTGATGCGGCAATACCTATTCCCTGCATGGCACGAAAGACAAGAAGTGACCAGATATCCCATGCAAAGCCTGCAAACATTACGCCTGCAACATAGAATAAAAGGCATATTGCGAGAACCCATTTTCTTCCAAAGGCATCCCCGAGTGTCCCGAAAAATGGTGACAGGGCAGCCCCGACCAAAAGAACCACCGGCAAAATCCATGCCACAAAAATGCCTGATGCCGCAAATTCATGCTCAATGTTGGGAAGAGCGGCGACAAGCATTGATTCGCTCATCATCGGTATTACTATGCAGGTTGAAAAAAGTAACAGAGATATCCTGAAATAATGCCTGTTTATAAAGCTGCCATTGCTCTCTTTGTTATAATCCTTTATTTTAATACTGCATCACTTCAAAAACCCGGGGTGTCCGGAAAATGATGCTTATAATGTAACAGTTTGGTGTTTATGAATCTTCTTTAGAATTTGGAAATATTTAAAAAAAGTAATTCAGGATTTATTTCATCCTGTATTTTTCAATCATCTCATCCCATTTTGGGGATTCCATTAGGTTTTCAAGTCCTGTGTTGATCTTTTCGAGAAGTTCGGGGTCGGATTTTCTGACAGCTATGCCAAACTGCTCGTTGGTTTCAACAAGACCAATCTTCTTTACCGGTTTTCCTTCAATAATGTCATAAATGACAGTGCTGTCATACATAACGGTGTCAACACGGCCGTTGATTAAGTCTGCAACTGCCAGAGGCGGGTTGTCGTAGAGTTTGAGGTTCTCTTCGGGCATGATTCCTGTTTCAACCAGATTTTGATCAATCCAGATTGCAGCCGTACATCCCCTGTGTGTGCCTATGGTGAGTTCTCCTGCCATCAGCTCATCAACTGTTGCATCAGAGTCATCCATTGCAATGACTGCCTGGTTTACTGTCCAGTAAGGTGTTGAGAAGTTTATCTTTTCTGCTCTTTCAGGGGTAATTGTCATACCTGAAATGATTATGTCAATTGATCCCGACTGAAGTGCCGGAATTGCTCCGTCCCATGCTATTGTTTTGAATTCAACAGAAAAACCTTGATCCTCTGCAATCCATTCAATGGACTCCACGTCAAATCCTGTCGGGTTTCCCTCATCATCAAGCATTGAAAAAGGCTGATAGGGAATGTCAACTCCAACCTTATAAATCACTTTTTCGCCTGGAGCGGCGGGGGTCTGGTCAGGGGATATTTTTATGGAATCCTCTGATGTTTTTTGTTCAGGTGCCTCTGATGTACACCCTGTGGTTGCAACTGCTAAAACAGCCATAATTATCAGTACTACTGATAATATTCTCCTGTCCATAATCAGGGATTAAGCTTGTTTAATAAATATGCTTTTTGAATTGATGCCGGCTGTATGTAATATTTATAAATGTTGGAGTTGTTGATGAAAACCATGATAATAAAAAGAGGCAGTGATATTGAAGATTACAGGGTTAAAAAAGATGATATCAAAGGACTCTGGATAAAATTTTTTCTGACTTCAAAGGACAGCCCGGTTTCACACTCCCTTTGGACTATGGAATTTGAACCACACGGGTATGCAAAGATGCACAGGCATAAAGAATCCCATTATGTTTACGTGGTGGAAGGTAGGTGTACTATAAGATCGCCGGACGGAGAAGAGGAGACAATTGGTAAGGGGGACGTGGCGTATGTTCCGTCATGTGAGTTTCATGAATTTGTCAATCCCGACAACACAGTTTTAAAAATAATTTCCTTTATGCCGATTTTAGAAGGTGCAACAGGCAAAAGCACAACAGGGTGCTAAAAAAAGGTAAACCTGATTTTAGGTTTATTTCATCTTGTATTTTTCAATTAAACCGGTCCAGTCTTCTGAAGCCATAAGGTTGTCAAGTCCGGTGTTGAGCTTTTCGAGAAGTTCTGTGTCATCCTTGCGTACGGCAATTCCAAAGTATTCATCGGTTTCGATAAATCCTAATTTGCTGACAGGCTTTCCTTTGATCATATCCTCAACAACTGTGCTGTCATACATTACAGCATCAATACGGCCGTTGATTAAATCTGCAACTGCCAGAGGCGGATTGTCGTAGAGCCTGAGGTTCTCTTCGGGCATGATTCCTGTTTCAACCAGGTTTTGGTCAATCCAGATCTCTGCTGTTGTTCCCCTCTGGGTACCTACTGTGAGCTTTCCTGCCTTTAAATCGTCAACTGTTCCGGTTGAACCTTCTTTTACAATTACTGTCTGGTTTACTGTCCAGTAAGGTGCTGAGAAGTTTATTTTCTCTTCTCTCTCAGGTGTAATTGTCATTCCGGAATAGATCATGTCGATCTTTCCTGTCTGAAGTGCAGGGATCATTCCGTCAAATGATACCTGTTTAAATTCGACCTCAAAACCCTGATCTTTTGCAATCCATTCAATTGATTCCGAGTCAAAACCTGTAGGGTTTCCATTTTCGTCAAGAATTGAGAATGGAGGGTATGGTGCATCAATACCTACTTTGTACACTGCCTTTTCTTCTGTGGTTTCTGGTGCGGTGGTTTCATCGGCTCCGTGGGTTTCTCCATCCGATGCGGACCCGTACAGCCTGCAATACCTACTGCAAAAACTGCTGCCAGAATCAGCAGTACAGTCAGTACTCTTTTGTCCATGTAATACTGGTTAACTAATTTAATTAGTATCATTTGTGAATTGTATCGGATAATTTAAAAAATACTTGTGTTCTCCTTAATCCGTCATTATCTGATTTATCTTTGAAAAATTATCTAAATGTGATGATTTTACTCCCAAATTTATAAATCTCTGTGTAATTGAATAATATGCGGTTAAAAAAGGTTATTTTTTAGGTTTTTGATGTATATGATGATTTTAATAATCCCTCCTGTTCAGGTGAACTCCTGATCTTTTGTCTTTTAAACCGGTGCTTACCGGCCTTTGTTTATCTCGAAGAGAGTCTTTTCCACCATGGAAGTTTCAAAAATTCAATTTCTGCTTTGAGTGCTTCGATTTTATCATCAGAATACTGGTTTGTTTTCTTCTGAAATTCCATTTTGCTCTCAAAGTTTTTGTCAAAATATTCTGTCCATTCCGATATCACATCAATCTGTTTCTGGAGAGAATCAATACTTTTTCCAATGTTTTTTATTTCTGATTCCGTATTTTCACTGACTTTTGAAAGTTCTGCCTCCAGTTTATCAATGCGTGCTGTAAGTTTTGATATTTTGAGTTCAAGCATCGCGGATTTATCCGAATCTGACCTGACTTTTACTGCTGAAACAATCTCTCTTCTGGTCTGTGTTCTGTTTTTTTCCGGAGTGCTCTCTCCTGATTCTTTTTCTCTCTTTTTAACCGGTATTTTTTTGTTTATCAGTACCGGATTTTTACGAATCCTTTCAGCAACTTTTTCTTTTGTACTCTGCTTTTTTTCTTCGCCTCCGAAATGTGAGATTATCTCTTCCCTGTCTGTTCCTTCCGATGCCATCTTTGCAATCCCTGAGATAACATCCGCTGCACTCTTCTCATAGATTCTGACTCTGCCAAGGTATCTTGAGGGAATTATTTTCTCATATTTTTTTGATATTTCTTTTACCTCGGCTTCAGTCATCCTGACAATTTTTGCAATATCTGATGCTTTTATGGGTTTATCATTCATGGCTTATCCTCAAAATCTTCCGTTATTTTAAAGTGAATACAGGAAGAGTTATCTGATTAATTTTAATCTGTACTGCATTCGTGTTAAAAATGATCTTTATCTGTTCAGGGGTATTTTTTTAGTTTTTTGGTTTACCGGAGGACTATACCAAAATATAGATAACTTTTAAGATGTATTCTTCATTTCAATGACGTTTACATCGAAAGATCTGCCGGGTGTAGGCACAAAATATGAGATGGATACTGAATCCGGCGACAGAATTATGATGGTTTACATGGAAAAAGGCGGGGGTGTGCAGTTATATGTCGAATCCGGGGATGGTATTGAGTCGGCCTCTGCAAGACTGACGCCTTTTGAATCACGAAGGATTGGAAATGTACTGACCGGGGCAGTACTGGAGGCTGATGAAGAAGAGATCAGTGTTGTATTCTCAGCACTTTCAGACCTCTCGATTAAGGTTCATACATATCACCTTAATGAAAGGGTTGACGGGAAACGGCTTTTGGATCTTCAGATACGTTCAAAGACCGGCGCAACGGTTGTTGCAGTGAGTCGCAGGGGGGAAAGTCAGGTCAATCCTCCGGCTGATTTCGTCTTTTTAAAAGGTGATTCCGTGCTTGTCATTGGAGAGTCTGAACAGCTGAAAAGATTTGAGGAGGAATTTATAAAGCCATGATGGAAGGCATAGCTCTTGCTCTGTTTTTTTGCCTGTGCTTTGCAATCATATCAAAGAAGTTCAACTTCCCGCCAATACCTCTCTATATGCTTGCCGGACTGATTCTTGGTGCAAGCGGTCTTGGTATTGTTCAGACAAGTGAAATCTCAGACTTTCTTACAAGTCTGGGTCTGATATTTCTGTTGTTCACAATGGGTCTTGAGCTCAAGCCTTCCGAACTGATAGGAAGGAAGGGCTCCTTTGTCTCTTCGGGAACGATTGATCTTGGAATAAACATAATGTTAGGATTTTTTGGTTCTGTTCTCCTTGGTTTTCCGGTTGAAGAGGCAGTGGTTATTGCATGTGCCTTTTACATAAGCAGCTCTGCAATGGCGGTTGCTTCACTTATTGAAAACAGAAAACTGGCGGCACCTGAATCCGAGACTATATTGTGGCTTATGGTCTTTGAGGACATAATTCTGCTCTTCATCATTGTTTTCTTCTCAGCATCCGGAGAAAATCCTTTAGAAACTCTGGGAATGGCATTTATGGTGATTGCAGCATTCTTTGTTCTTGTATATGGCTTTAAATCAAAGATATCCGCACTTCTGTCGCGTGATGATGAACTTCCGCTTTTGTTTACGTTTACGCTTGTATTAACAGTGGCAGGAATTTCGGATATTGTCGGTATCCCTGAAACCCTGACTGCAATTGCCCTTGGAACAGCACTTTCGGTTACAAGTCCCGAACTGCTTGAGAAGCATGCAATGCCGTTTAGGGATATATTTCTGATAATATTCTTTGTATTTTTTGGAATTTCCGTTGATCTTTCAAATGGCATTCCAATAGTGCCGGTCCTCGGCCTTTCAATCCTTGCGATATTAAGTAAACTGATCTCCGGAATTCTCATAGGCAAAAAAATTCACGGGAGTTACTGGTCAGGCATTGACATATGGTCAGAGACTACATCAAGGGGTGAATTCTCACTTGCAATTGCAGGATATTATGGATCACCCTTAATTTCCGGCACCGTTGCCGTGATGGTTCTCGTGACTTCAATCATAGGCGGCCTTACCGGTAAATATTCAAAACATCTGAAAAAATATTTTAAAAAAATAATTGCAGGGAAGAAGAACCCCGCATGAAAAAATTATCTTCTTTTTGCAGATTCAAGCATGTCGTGTAAAAGTTCGCCTATATCCAGCCAGATAATCAGTTTTTTTGACTTGTCACTGTCATCTGTGGCGGATGAATCGGGAACTTTGATAACTCCCCTGACATAGGCATCACCTGCAAGGTCTCCTTTTATGGCTTCAATATCTTCTCCTGAAACCTGGAGGACAGATTGTACATCATCGACAATTATTCCCACATTTGATCCTTCTGCGGCTTCCGGTACAAGGACAATTATTTTCTGTTCTTTGCGCTCATTTTTTTCTTTAAGATTGAGAATATGACTCAGATTAATAATATTTGTAATCTCTCCCCTCAGATTGATAATACCTGCAATAATATCAGGGGCTCTTGGAACCGGGGTGATCTCCACCATCTCCACGATTTCCCTTGCAAGATTAATGTCCAGTGCGTAATGCTCATTTCCAATCTCAAATTCTACGATGTCAATTATTGTCATATGGCTTCAGATTCCTTTGTTAATCTAACCTACACCTTAAGATGTGATAACGACTTTTCTAGTTCCTGTGCAAGGTCTGTAACTTCATTTATTGCACTGTTTATCTCTTCCACAGAGGCATTTGTCTCTTCAGAAAGTGCTGCAAGTTCTTCAATTTCAGTCTGGGATTTTTGTGTCAGGTTGTTGCCTTTTTCGGCGTCGGCTACAATTCTGGTTGTGATATTTGCCTGATCCTCAATTGCCTTTACAATCTCACTCATGTTTAATGAGACCTGATTAGATCCCTCAACTATGCCGTTAAGCGATTCTATTGTCAGATTTACGCTGCTTACTCCGGATATTACTTCTGCATTGGCGGATTTGATCGAACTTACGGTCTCTTCACTTCTCTTTTGTATTGAATCAATTACATAATCAATTTTTTCTGTAGCGCTTCTTGCCTCGCCTGCAAGATTTTTTACCTCTCCTGCGACAACCGCAAAACCTCTTCCGTGTTCGCCTGCACGTGCTGCTTCAATTGCAGCGTTGAGGGCAAGCATGTTAATCTGGTTTGTGATTTCGGTAATCATCTTTACGACAGTGTTTATTTCATGAAGCTGTGTGTTTAGCTCCTCTATTTCCAGAACGCTTTCTTTTGTTATTTTTGCAACGGAATTCATTTTTTCAGTTGCTTCATGGCCAATGTCCCGGGCCTCATTTCCTTTTTTGCTTACGCTGTTTGACTGATCCAGAATTTCCTGGGATGTACTTGCAATCTCTTCGTTTGATGCGGAGAGGTCTGAAATTGCATGCGTGATTCCGTCAATCTCCAGAAAGAGTCTGTTTGAAACTTCAGCGGCTGACTGGCTGTTGACTGCAACCTGCTCTGAAGCTTTTGCAATATCCGTAGTTCCGTTTAGAGCATCCTCCATGCTGTTTTCGATCTCCGTCACAGCTGTAAGGGCACCCCTGAAGAGCTTTCTGTTTTCAACGACTGCGGCATTGTAATTTTCTTTTAACAAAATGAGGGGATCATTATCTTTTACGGGTATTTCGTATGTGAAGTTTCCTGCCCTTAATTCAGTCATACCCTCCGCTACCTCATCTATGCTTTCTTCTAAGGCCAGTGCTCTTGCTCTGGCATCATTCATTAGATTTTCAATCTCTTCATGCTGTTTTCTGGTCTCTGTAATGTCATTGTAGACGATGAGTATGTCGGAGATTTCATTATTGTGGTCCAGTACAGGTATTCCGTACTGCTCTAAAATGGCATCTCCCTTTGAAAACCGAACTGTTACTTCCGCATAGCTTCTTTTTTTGGTTTCAAAGACATATTTGAGCCCCTGTCCTTTTGTATCAAGAAGTTCAAAATCCCTCAGGCTCATTGAAAGAAGCTTTTCGCGTTCAATTCCGCTGAGGTTTATGTATGCTTCATTTACGACCTTTATATTGAATTTTTTGTCTGCAAGAATGATTGGCATCGGATTTTGCTGTACGATGACCTCGGATCTTTTCTGGAGATCCTTAATTTTTAAAAGCTGCTTTTTGTTATTTTCTTCCTCTTTTCGTTCTTTGGTTATATCGTTGAATATGAAGAGAGCATTTTGGATGTTTCCTGAATTATCTTTAAGAGGCACCCCGTATTGTTCAGCAATTAAGGCCCTGCCGTCTTTATATGTAAATTCAAGTTCACATTTTGTATCCCTGCCTGATGAAAACAATTTGTCGGTTGTATCCCCTTTAATCAGCCTGACGCTGTAGTCATTCACAGAGGTATTAAAAAGCTCGGCTTTGGATTTTCCCATCATTTTTTCATATGACAGATTCATATCGACCGGTTTGAAATCCCTGTCTATGAGAACCATCGGTAACGGATTTTGGTAAAACATCAGGGACATGCTTTCCCCGTTTTTTTTTGCCTCTGTTAGGGATTCTACTGCCTTGTTTATTGTTTCTGCGAGCTCGAGATATTCTTTGTTTAATCCTTCTGTGTTTATCCTTATACCGTAATCTCCGTTTATTGCTGATTTCAGAGCAGTCGTAATCTCTTCAAGTGTCATTTTCCCCTCACCTTCCTGGTGTTTATAATTCCAAATATCTAAATAAATAAAATGAAGTTTTAAATTAACTTCTTGATATATCTCCTTAATAAATATGGTCTTTTATTAATTATGGGCATATCTTTTTTGCATGCCTTTTGTGCATAGCGGATGAAAATCATAGTTTAGGGGAATATTATCCGGTAAAACCCTGGACAATTCGCCTTTTTGAATTATTAGGGATTTTTCAAAAAAGTCTGTAGATATAGTAGTCTTCGAATCTGATCTCTTTTTGGTCGTAGTCTGCGAGTATATTGGACCGGTTTCCAAGCTTAAGCATTTTTTCAGCAAGAATTTCTGTTCCGCAGCTTTTCTCGACAAGCGTTACAATTTCTGCATTGATCTTTCGAATCTGATCATGCGGGATTTTGTCGAGTGCATCGGCAGGATATGAATCAATATCAAAGTACGAATATATTGATTCGAGAGCAATCAGCCATAATCTTGATTTTATTGCCCTTCTTGCAGCTACATTTGCTTCTATTTCATTAAGTACGAGATATGCCCTGTTAGGCCCGTGGTAAAATGCCTTAAATGAGTATATTGTTCCTTTTGAATCTGTGATTTTGTCCGGACCGACCCCGAGGTAACCTGCAAGTGCACGTCTTTTATTCTCCAGATCACGATTTGCCGACATTTTGTTTTACCTGCGATTAAAAAGGATTATTGTAATAAATTGGTTATCCGGTGAACTTTAACAAATTATTGAATCCTTTAATGATTAAAACAATTTTTATTTGATTATCAGGATAAGTTGCGATCCTGTGAGGTCTTTATGAATTTTAAATTAATGAAAACTCCTGTAAAAGAAAAAAATGCATGGAAATATTTTTTCCAGGCACTCTCTGATGAAAATGTGAGTATCATTTCCATCTGAAACCGGAATTTACATTTTCTTATGATATTATCTCTTTTAAATTCTGGTTAATTTTTAGATATCGGCTCTAATTAGTGCGTTGTACACCATCTCTCTTAAGCCCTGTATATTTGTGTTGTAAAATTGGTCTGCCTTCTTTGAATCATCAGTGTTTCCAAACTGATCGAGGCGGTCGAGGGTCAGCCTTGCGGTGTCATCAACCCAGATTCTGCATGTTTCAAGGTCGATTTCCGAGACACTTTCTGCTCTTATGGTGATGAATACCGAACCGTCATCCGTTTCCCTTATTGACGGTTTTCCTATGACTGCAACATAGGCACCAGGTTCAATCTGTGAGATCTGCTGCATTGCATCCTGCTGGTAACTTCCCGCGTTTATGAAAAAGATACCTGTGGGGTCAGTAACACGGACAGAGTAAAACATGTTCTGATCTCCGCGTCTCTCTTTTTGTGTCATCTGGCCGCAGAAGAAGATTCTGTTGCATCTCTCGCCTGTCGGGAGCATCACATATGCAGGGCTTTTTTCATCACTTCCGTCCTTAAACTGAAGTCTTGACTCGCGAAGTTCTGAAGCAAAGACACGCTTTGCAGGCTCTCTTACATAACTGACCGTCTGTCTTTGGTTTTTCTGGTTTTCCGGCATTATTCTTTGCCCCCTGTTTTTTCTGCCGCCCTGTTTATCAGATTTGTATGACCGGTTGTATCATATTCCTGAATATTACACTTCTTAACAAGGAGGGTTCCGTCCATATCGTTGCCCTGGCAGGTTAGGTATTTTCCGACAAGCACTTTCTGCATGTTTAAGAGAACATCATCAAATCCGAGAGGATTGTTCTCTGCCATCTCTATTGCCTTTTCAAGAGTTGTTCCTGTAATCGTTTCAACTTCTTCTCTTTTTATAAGAACACTTGTTGCTTTATTTCCGTCGTCCAGGAAGCCTGTAATCCTTAAATCGTATCTGAAGTCGTTTTGGATTTCATGAACAGGGCAGAAGTTCTGGCGGTTTAAGGCCCTGTTGCACCCTTCGACCGGGCATCTTTTAATAAGTCCTGAATTGCTTCCCATGTGTACAAAAGCACCGGAGAGTGTTACATTGCCTGATGCGACATCAATATCGGCATTTTCATCCTCAAGAGGCATTGCATCGGTGATATTCAGGGAAAGCCTGCCCTGATATTCATCCACTCCTGCGTAGTAAATGTTGTAAACCTTTCCTTCCTCAAGCTTCTGGTTGTTTTCGCTTTTCCAGGATATGAATGAGATAGTGGCTGTTTCATCCCCCAGCATTCCGGACTGAAACATTCTTTCATGGCGCGGTTCCCAGTTCTGAATAACCTTGGCCCTGATTGTTCCAACGCCCGGCTTAAGATCTGAAATCGGTACCGGTTCGGGCATAAGCGGCCTGTCCTCTTCAATCTCCGTAATCGTAGTGCCTGAATGGATTTTCATGCTTGACGCACCACGATATTCATCAACTGTTGCCGACTCGATTCTGTACCATTTCAGCTCCTCCATCAAAGGCGCGTTTGCCTTTGCCCAGACAACAAATCTGATGGCTCCCGACTCATCCGAAATAATTCCTGTCTGAGCCATTGAGGGGGATGGCGGAGTTGAAACCGAAACGATCTTTCCCTCGACTGTAACCCAGTCTCCCGGGTTTGCGTCTGCTATCGGTACTGTTTCTCCGGAACCGGATGATGAACCTGAAAAGTTGAGATTTTGTTCACGAATAATCTCATTTGTAACTGTTCTCTCAGCCTCTTCTGCCGGAATTGAAAACTCCGATACAAGAAGGTTCATTTTAGAAATGATTCTGTTTTTATCTGCAGAACCGCCTTTTTCCTCAATATTCCGGGAGATTCTTTCTATTATCTCTGGATTGATATCCATTTTTACACATCTCCAGTTAATTATCACATCTGATCCGGTATATATTCTGTTCCCGTGCGGTGTGAAAGTGAAGCATTCACAGGGGTGTCTTTGCGCCTTTTAGAATTAATTAAGTATATTAGATACCAACATGGATTACATGGCATTAACAGCAGACAGTCCATTAACAGATTTATTGCAGGAAAAACCTGAAGCAGCACAGATTCTCATGCGCTTTGGTATGGGATGTGTCGGTTGCGCACTTGCAAGCGGTGAAACCATCAGGCAGGCAGCAGAAGGACACGGAATTCCTCTTGCAGAACTTCTTGATGCACTTGGAATCGAACAGTAAAAAAATCCAAATTTATATTTTATTCTGATTTCACTTTCCGGATTTTATTTCTCTTTATTCTGTTGAATTTGGAGCGAGCTTAAGCCCTTTTTCTCTGGCAAATTCAATTGTTTCCCTGAGTGTTGCTTCTGGGTTTTTTGAAAGGAAAGTGATTACTTCAGGATGGTGATTTAAATGGCACCGTGTGCATCCCCAGACTTTTTTACCGTCCGATGAATCCACCCAGTCCCCGAGTGACTCGTCAGAGCACGGATAAAACGGGCAGTAGCAGAGATCACATTTCTGGCCGTTGAAATGACAGGGATAATACGGGCAGTTTTCTTTGTCCCATTCAACCCACTCGTTTCCTCTCAGGGTGCTGTACACAAAAAAGGATGTCATCCCTTCTTCGAGATTTTCGTATCTCCTGATCGCGTGCGGAACGCCAAAACTGACACATTCATAGACTCTTTTACCGGCCTCTGTGAATGTACCTGCGTATTCATGAACAATTTCTGAATCGCTGTTATATGCCACAACAACCTCATCCGTTGTAGTGCCGGTGAAATTATATCCCATCTCAAAAAGTGCGTGGGCTTTTGCTTCGGTGGCCGTTATTATCATTTCAAGGAGAGCACCTTCCAGGAGACCTTCTCTTGAGTGTACAATTATGTTTATTGTGTTCGGCCCTTTTGGATTCGGGTTGGTCACTCCTGCTGTTATAAAAACCGTAATAAATCCGTAAGAAAAGACGCAGAGATTTTTAATCGGGACAGCCGTGAGCATCCCGAAAAATTGTTCATTCCCCTGTTCTTCCGCGGTGAATTGGTTGTCGGCAAGGATTTGTTTAATATATTCTATTGGGGATTCGTGGCAGAATCCTGATGGCACGGTATGGTTGAATATTGTTGTGACATCGGAAATTCCTCCCCCGACCCCTGTACTTGCTGCTCTGAATTTACCCCTTAGAAAAAGAGTATTATTGCGGGTAAAATATCTCATGCTACGTTATAGTGTGCACGATCTTTTAATTCCTGCTGTTTGCCCTGGTTCCAGCCTGCAACATCCGCAAGGTATCCTGTAACGCGTGAAACCTGTGATACGTCATGGCATCCGCATTCGGGGCAGACCGGCTGTCCGCAGAGAGGGCAGTATTCGATTTTTTCGATGATATTGTGCTGACAGTGACAGTGATCAAGAGGACACATAATCTCAAGATTTGTCTCGCCGCAGGCAGGGCACGGGGTCTCATCTACAATGTGATTGCAGGTGTGGCACTTGTACCGGCGCTCTTCCACCGGTATTTCTTCAAGCGACTTATATTTTTTAGCGATTTTCATTTGCTCTTCTGTCCAGATCATGCATTAAAATCTCCCAGCTTACAAATAAAGATTTTTGATATGGCCGGATTTGAAACAGGAATGCAGGAAGTTACTTCCATTCCATTAACTCTTGAAGCACTATTTTTTAAAATAGAGTTATTCTATGCCTGTATTTACAGTCCGATTTTTAAAAAGAAGCTATTTTCTAATTTATTTTTTAAATAAAAAGTGATGGACATTTTTATTGTAATTATTTAAGATCGCCTCAGGTGACTCATAGGGTTCATCACTGTATCTCAAAAATTAATGCCTTCCATGAAGCAGGCAAAAAAATCTCTGATCTTTATTCCTGTTTTCACGGTCAGCCTGTGTGATGTTTTATTGGCATCACTGATTTTTGAAATATTTTTCAGAACGGTCAACTCATCATCGGCGGAATTCTGAATATTCCCTGGCGGCTTTTGCCGGGTCTTCAGCCTGATATATGGAGCGCCCGACTATCATGCCGTCAATCATATTTGCAATATCCTTTGCGCTTCCGCCCTGTGCTCCTATTCCGGGTGAAAGAATTTTTTTGCTGCCGATAATTTCCCTAAGTTTCCTGACCCTGTCAGGTCTTGTTGCAGGTGCAATGATTCCGTCCGCATTGCATTTGACAGCCATTCCTGCAATCTTTTCTGCATTTTCTCCGCTAAGGAATTCAAGTGCTCCGGGGTGGCTCATCTCTGCAACCACGTAGCATTCCCCGCCTGCATCATGTGCAGCTTCAACACATGAAGTAACTGAATCTGAACCTGTAAATCCCTGAGTGATTATGGCAGAAAATCCTGCCTCAAATACGTGTTCGGCGATGAGCCTGTTTGTATTCGGGATATCGGCAACCTTGAAGTCTGCAATAAGGGGAAGTCCGAATTCTGCAAGTTCTCCTGCAATTGAGAGTCCTGCTCCCAAAACAAGCGGGTAGCCAATTTTAATTGAATCAAGACAGGGAGCAGTCTTTTCGGCTATTTCTATTGCCTCTTCTCTGGTAAGCACATCAAGTGCAAGAATCAGATCTGTCATCCTCTTTCAATCCTTTCAAGTGTGGCTGCTACAAGAAGCGGGAAATTTATTGATGCATCGCCGTAGACTGTCTGTGATGAGGCCTCTTCAGTGATTTTTCCCCATGACTTTGCTTCCTCAAGTGTTGCTCCTGAAAGGCCTCCGAGATCCGGCCTGTCGCCTGTAAGCTGTACGGCATAGTCAAATCCTTTTGGAGTCATCAGCATGCTCTGGAAGATGTAGTTTTTGGGAACTCCTCCTCCGATAAGCATGGCGCCTGAGCGCTTTGCGTTAAAGCAGATGTCCATGAGTCCGGAAACATCCTTAAAGGCATCGACTGTAACGCCCCCTGTCTGGTTGAACATCCAGTACTGAAGTCCTATCATGGAATCCTGAATGGCAGGGCAGTATACCGGGATATTTTTCTTTGCGGCGGTTGCAAGAATGCCTGTGTCCAGGTTATCTCCTATGAGGCGGGTAACCTCCTGTATTGAAACCTTTGAGCCCCTTTCCATCTGTCCGAAGACGTCCTGGAGAAACTCTTCGAATTTTACGAAAGCGTCGTTTGGAAGGAAGACATCATATATTCTGTTAATTTCCTCTTCGCGCAGGAGTACATCATCACATACCTCTGTTCCGTGGTAGTGTCTGCATCCTATTGCCTCTATTGTATCATGTGTCAGGTTTGCACCTGTTGATACAAGGACATCGATATGTCCTGCATCTATTAAGTCCGTGACTACTCCGCCCATTCCTCCGGGCACCATCGCTCCTGAAAGCCCGAAAAATTTGGTTGCCTCTTCGTCTTTTAACATCTTTTCATAGATGTTCACAGCATGCCAGAGTGATCCTGCATTGTAAGCACGCGATTTACCATACTCTTCAACTAATTCTCCGACAGTCATTCCGGCTCTTACTCTTGCCTGTATTACCGGAGTGCCGCATATATCCTCAAAATTCATAGTTTGAAAACAAGCCTCACAAATATTTGTTATATATTTATTGCTAAAATTGATTAAGTGTTCTACAGTTGCGGAGAGAAGGTCTTTTGTTCAGGCCGTAATGTGAGATCTTTTTGGAGAAGGGGAGAAGTTTTGATATATATACAAATTATAAATCTCTCCAGTATTACCTGATGTTCATTATTTAGGGGGGGTAATTTTTGGACAATAAACAGGAGGATCAGAATTTTGATGACGAAAGGTCAGCCGGCGATATCAGGAAAATTAATCTGATCCATGGAATTTTGTTTCTTTTGATGGTAATTTGTGTACCTGCCATCCTTTATCTCCTTCAGTCTTTTGTGATCAACGGCTCAATCCCTGATGAGATTGTGATAAAATACTTTATTCTGGATTATGATGATCCAAATTTTGTTTCTTATTTCCTTTCAAATTATATTCATAATCCTTTAAATCCCGGTCATATAGAGGACAATCTGAGGACTTTCATACTAATCTCAGTGGTGATATACGGGGAGTTTTTCCTGGTTTTTCCAGCTCTTGATTTGCATATGCCAAAAAAGACCGTCCCGATAATTTATTTCATCTTTTTTTTCCTGGTTCCTTTTTCTGTTTCGGGAATATCGGTAATATTCAGGAATACGGGCGGGTTTGCAGATGAGGTTAAATATTCCCTTGGATTTTCAGGGATAGTCTGGGAGTTTATGGGCTTTTTGATGTTTTTGAGTTCTTTTATGTTTGCAAGACTGATTACCAGAAAAATATGCAGGACAAGCCATTCCGAGAAAAGTGTGAACATGGAGTATTTCCCGTTTCTTTTTTTTGTCGCATTTTTGATCTTTATTCCCGTTTACATCATAATTTTTGATATAAATTCGAATGTCAATCCTTTTGCGCATCTTGCCGGGTTTTCATACGGCTGGCTGATTCCTCCGGTTGTTGCATCAATGCTGATTTATGGAGATATCAGGCATAAGGTATCAAATATTATTTTGATATTGCTGCTCACCGGCATACCGGTTCTGACTTCCTTTGCAATATGATACAATAACCGTTAAATTTGGTGGGATTATAAATACCCTTCAGGTATGAGGAATGAGAGGGATGACCCAAAGGCCAGACATTATTTTGAGATGCAGAGGAGAAAAGAAGAAAATTTTCAGATTTTAATCGGGCAGCTTGAGCATAAAAGCCTTCCCTTCAGGGCCAAAGCTGTGGAATCTCTGGGAAATTCCGGGGATTTAAGAGCTGTTGAACCTCTGATCAGGTGTCTTGAGGGTGAGAGTGAACCTGAAATATTGTATTTGCTGGTCTGTTCTCTGGGGAAGCTTAAAGACAAAAGGGCGGTTGAACCCCTCCTCTCAATGATGAAATATGAGGATAAGTGGGTCAGGAGAGGTGCTGCACGCTCTATCGGAATGCTTGGTGAGAGATCCTGTGTTGACCGGATTGTCCCCCTCCTTAGTAATGTGAACAATGGTGTTCGTGTATCTGCCGTTGAGGCCTTGGGGATGTTAAGTTACTGGGATGTTGTTGATGACATAATTCCCCTTCTTGAGGATGATGATGTAAAAGTCCGTATGGCAGCGAGGGATGCCGTGAGACGTCTTGGAAGAGGGGATCTTGCAGAGCGTCCGGGTTTTGATTAAAAAAAGTAAAAAAATTATTCTTTATTCAGAATCCTGATTATTTCTGATGAAATATAACAATTAAAAAAACAGTATGGGCCTGATGCGATTCGAACGCATGACCGCCCGGTTATGAGCCGGGCGCTCCACCACTAAGCTACAGGCCCCCAGATAATTATAATAAGCAACCGGTAGCCCGTTTAACATATGAAACAATGGGGGGCATTTGATTCATATGTTAACCCGGACAGACACCGGCTGTGTATAATTAATTAGTCCATTGGTGGTAAAAAAGATTGTGAGTCTTACTTGCCGGAATAACTATGTCAGTTTTTTGTATTTTGCAAATAATAAAACCCTTTGAGATTATATTTTGCAAAAAAAACTGATATTCATGGATATTTTATATTTAAATTTCCGGCAAAGATCTGTGCAACCTCTTCTTTTGGAAATTTCCGCAGATAAAAATTTCCAATAAACGCAACCACAATGGATGCAAAGAGGACAAAGATCATGTCAAGCATGGTGTCGGCGTTCCCGTGCTGCATGTTACCCCCGAAGAATGTATCCATTGAAAATTCAAGAATTTCCCAGATTGCGCCAAACCCAAGTGTAAACATCACAATCATGAGGACAATCAGATGCCGGTTAAGATTTATCTCAGTGTAGCGGTCGAGGATTAATACGAGAGTAAATCCAAGAAGTCCGATGGTTGCACCGGAAATGAAATGTGCTGTTTTGTCATAATATGGGGAGAACATAAGGTAATATCCGAAGTATTCCCCTGCCAGATGAATGTAAAGCGAGAGGGCTATTAGGAATGTGAGCCCCCAGGGAAGTGTAATATTTATTCTTCTTTTGGCAATCATAGGTGCGAATGAGAGAAAAAGTGCAAATATTCCGCCGATTGCAAATTCATAAAATCCTGTAAGTATGCTTGAGAGCACTATCAGAAATATAAGAAACTGGAAAAAATATGTCAGAATGACTCCCGGCTTGAATCTCATAATTTTCTCAGCACCTGTTACCTCATTTGGAATGATTATCTGTTCATCCCTTCATAATTGCCAGATTAGATATACTTTTCTGCGAGTATCCGTCAGAGTTCTTTGACCCGGATAAGCCAATAACACTTTTTTGTTTATGTGCAGACACTTTCTGGAGAATTTATGCAGGAACTTGCGGCCGTAAAATATGAGTTGAAAAAATCACGATTTTTTGTTCATTTATACCTTATTGAATATCCTGACGAATTTCATGAAATAATATCGCTTCATCAGAAAAAATACAAAAAAGCCGCCCATCACTGCGCTGCGATGAATCTGAGGATGGCTGATGGAAAATTATTTGAGGAGTACAAAAACGACGGGGAGGTAGGTCATCCGGGGCGGACACTTCATAATCTTCTGGTGACCAATGGTCTTGAAAGTCATGCAATTATTGTTTCAAGAGTCTTTGGGGGTATAAAACTTGGGCCTTCAGGAGTGACAAGGGCATTTCGGGATTCCGGAGACGCGGCGATAAAATATTATCAGGAGACCCTGAAATAGAATATTATATTGAATATCCAAAAAGTGTCTTTATTTTATAAAAGATGCCAAAATTTCTGCTCTTTTATGAACAACTCCCCTCACTTTGATTTCCCACCTGTCTGTCCGTACTGACACAGCTTTACCCCACGAGAACAGGTTTTTTATTTCTTCTTCCAAAAAAAAGTGAGTCATTATTCCGTTTCCCTTTACAAAAGAATTTTCTTCGGTTGTAATGCCCCCGCCGAATCTCATGTCCTCAGTGCTGAATTCGGCAATATGAATCGTTCCGTTTTTTTTGAGAACCCTTTGGATTTCTTTGGATATTTTGTATCTGTTTTCCCTCTCGGAGTGGCCTGTGATATGAAAGGCAATAATGGTATCAAATGTTTCATTCTTAAACGGGAGTACTGATGCATCAGCGACAAAGGCCTCCGTTCTCCCGGGCATGGACGATTTATTTCTGCAAAGTAATGCGGCGTTGCCGGAAAAGTCAACTGCATAAGTAAAACAGCCTTTTTTTTCAAGTTCATGTGCTGTTTTCCCGTTTCCGCATCCGAGTTCAAGAACCTTTGAGTCCTCAGGCACTTTTGGAAGTTCTCTTGCCGCACCTGCCCATAATGCCCCTGCTTTTTTATATTGTTCGTCCCAGGCAGTTGAGTAGTTGCTCATTGTTATGATATTTTGGTATTACGTGCGGATTTAATTTTAGGAACCGGCGGTTTTTTTGGTTGTCAGGCAGTTATCCACGGGGTTATCAAAGACTGATGCTGAACCGGATTTTTTGCAGGTTGTCTGATTTTTGAGACAATCAGGTAACCTGTGTATCCTGAAATAATGCTTTTTAAAGATGCTGCCGATGCCGTGTAAAGACCACCGTTATTTAATCTGATATTTACAGCTTTTTTGGAGTTTGAAAGTGTCATGCTGCCTTCTATCCATGTAATATGCTGGCCTCTGCTGTGTTTTAACTTCCAGACAGGGCATGAAAGGCCTGTATATATGGCACGTCTGGCATCGTGGATTTTAACTCCGAAAAGTCTGCCTGATATCCGGATTTCAAGTATCTGGTGGGCAGATCCCTCCTGGTCATCCGCATGATAGCCGCTCTTTTTTATATACCCGGCTTTTTGCATTTTTATAATCACTCTCCCGTATATTTTTAAAAGAGAGATTAGTGCAGATGTATATGAACAAAGGCCGTGCGGTGTGAAAGTAAATCTCTGCTCAGGATTTCGGGTATATATAATGATAAATTGTAATATTTTCTTTTTAGTGATCTCAAAGCGCTAATTTGAATTTTCCCATTATCTATTGGTCTGAATTCCTTCAGGATTTAAGTACTACCTGAACTATAATATTTTGTAATGACAGGGTGCAGGAACAGAGACGTAAAGGACAATATGAGGGTTATGGTGAGTGAGATCTCTTCTGTAATTGATGCGATATCGCAGGAGAGGATTGACTGCATGGTTGGCGAACTCATAAAAGAGAGGAGAATTTATGTTGCCGGAGCGGGCAGATCAGGTCTTATCGGGCGTGCTTTTGCAATGAGACTCATGCACATAGGTCTTGACAGCTATGTTGTCGGGGAGACTGTAACCCCTGCAATGAGAAAAGACGATCTTGTCGTAATCTTCTCAGGCTCCGGTGAGACAAATTCTGTTGTTGACATCGCAGAAACGTCAAAGTCACTTGGAGGGTGTCTGTGTCTGATAACATCCCATAAAGAGTCGAGAATATCCGAACTCGCCGACTGCGTTGTTGTGCTGCCTTCCGTTCCTCCGTCTGATAGTGAATGGCCCAACACTTTTGAGGTCCGGCAGCTTACAGGCGGCTATAAATCACTTGCATTACCGCTGTCTCCTATCGGTACCCTTTTTGAAACATCCGCAATGATATTTTCAGATGCAGTCATAGGGGCTGTAATGGATATAAAAAAATGCGAAATATCTGATGTTATGGGCAGGCTTTCAAACATACAGTAATTTTTCCGGAAATCCTTGGAAAACCTGATTTTTACGGTGAAAAAAATTGTCTGATCTGTTATCAAAAGGCATGACCTGTCCTGTATGCGGTGGAAACTGCATAAAAGATTCTGCTGAAATAATAAACTCCCTTGAAACCATATTTTTGCCCTGCAAAAGTTGTGGTGAAAAAATAAGGGACAAAAGAAAGCCGCCTTCAGAAGATTTTTCCATGCCCTGTCCTTCGTGCGGAAAAAGATTCATCGATGACGTTTTGTGTCACTGCTACTTCATAATGGCAGAAGAACGTGACATAAGTCCTGATATGCCTCTGATGTCTGTCGGGATGCCCCTTGTAAATCCCGGATTTGCAATGAGGAGACCGCCGCACCTTCCCGCAAAAAGCCTGGTTTTACTCTCAAAGTATGTCTCTTTGAAGTCTGCAAAACGCATTGTTGATGAAGTGCCTGAAGTTGGCGGGGTACTAAAGGATGAAAATATGGTTCCCGGCATCTCCTGTGGTGAGGAGGGTTTCTCTTTTCATAAAAACAGGCTTCTTGCCGGCTGTGATGTAAGGTGTGATGTATTCCATGCCGGAAGACAGCCATTTTTGATATACAAAGAGCAGTCTGCAATGCATATTGAGTTTCCGAGAGGATTTGATCCGAAAATAATGTCGGTTCGCTCGAATATTCACAAATATCTCCCGGATATTTTTGTGGATGCCTGTTCCGGCGCAGGGACTCTTGGAATTTCAGCAGCCCTTTTTGGCGTAAATTCTGTTGTTTTCAATGATTTGTGGTATGCTGCGGCATTCTGGAGTTCTGTAAACCTCTTTTCCAACAGGACACTTCTTGGTATTTCAGAATTCAGACTCCTGTCTGATTATTCATCTCTTAAAGAAAATCCGGCAGGTGAAAAAATAATTACAGTGGCATGCGCAAAGTCCCCTTATGGAGAATTTAAGGTCTATCAGGGCGATTTGAAAAATCTTGCACCATACATCCCCAAAGGTGAAACCCTGACTGCACTTGATTTCTTTGAGAAAAAAAATACTGAATTTATCTCTGGTGCAATTTCAAAGTGGAAAACAAATACCGGTGGTCATGCTTTTATCCCTTAAGGTTTAAATTATACTGGGGACTAGTCCGGGTGGTTAGGCGTCACCTATAACCTGAAACCGCCGTTATGCAGGGGACGAAGTTTAGAGGGCGGCTTTGGCGATCTTTTCAAAGCGTATTTTCCCCGACTGCGAAGCCTTGTCCTGTGAGATCAGCGGAGAGATACCAAAATTCCGGAGGGAATGGAGGCCTTTTATCGCGGGGACCGGTCCAGGCCCGGAAGGGAGCAGACTTACCGTGAACGTCTGGTGCCCATAGGGTTGCAGGGTGGAGGAGGGGTACTACGTGGAGACTGGAAACGTGATTCCCACCTCTTTACGTGTCCCTTTTTGGTGCAATTATGGCAAAAGTAACCGTCATCGGTGCAACCGGGAAGGTAGGGCAGTTTGCCGCTTATTCTGTTTCAAGAATTCCTTTCGTAACAAATATTGTTCTCTTTGGGAGAGAAGGTAACGAAGATGTTCTTGAAGGAACAAAATGCGATTTTATAGACTCTTTTGCAGCACTTGGGCGAAACCTTGATCTTGAGTGGAGCATAAATCCAGAAGATCTTCGGGATTCTGATATTGTTATTATAAATTCCGGGGTTCCGCGACACAAAGGACAGGACAGAATCGACCTTGCAAAAAAGAATGCTAAAATTGTTGCGAATTATGCTAAAATGATCGCTGCATATTCGCCGGATTCAATTATACTTGTTGTATCCAATCCGGTTGATGTGATGACTGCCGTTGCTCTGAAATATTCGGGATTTCCCCCCAACAGAGTGTTCGGCCTTGGAACGCATCTTGACTCAATGAGGCTGAAGTCCTTTGTTGCCGACCATTTTAATGTTCATGTAAGTGAGGTTCATACCCGTATCGTTGGTGAACACGGCGAGAGTATGGTGCCTTTGTGGTCTGCGACTACTATCGGGGGTATTCAGATACAGAACCTTCCGGCGTTCTCAAGCCTTCCAAAGGATGAGATGGTTGACCGTGTGAGAACTGCGGGACTGCATATCATCGAAAAAAGTGGTGCGACAATCTACGGCCCTGCTGCGGCAATTTCAACCCTGGTAAGAACAGTTCTCGGAAATGAAAACAGAATTCTTTCGGTTTCGGCATACATCAAAAGTGAGGTTCATAATATTGGTGATGTGTGTATCGGAGTTCCTGCACGCCTTAACCGTGAAGGGGCATTTCCTGTACCGATTAGAATTGATGAATCCGAGGTTACGGGCTTTCAGCAGTCTGTTGAAAAAATCCGTAATGTAACGTCTGAAATCATGGCGGATTTGGATCAAAGCATGCCGCTTTAAGAGGCATTTTTAATTATTTTATTCATCTGTTTTCCAAAATATAAGCTTATACAACGAGCCTTTAGCAAAGGTTATCTCTGGATCCTTCGTTATCCTTTATGGTAAAAACCAAAGTATAATAAATAATGAATAAAAGCGCTTAAGAAATGCAAATTTTGTTTTTTGGAATTTTAAAAATTATTTGGAATTGTTTTGATTATTCCCAATAATCTTTGAATTCAGGTAAGGGTGAGTGAGACAATTTCAGCGCTCTCTACGCCTTCGATTTCCTGAATTGCTTTCTCTGCTTCCTCTGAAGCTCCAGCTTCCCCGTCCGGAATTACTATTGCAACCTTGAGTGCAACGAGACCGAATCCGATAGGATCTTCCTGAACATCCTTTGTTCCCGGATATTTCTCTACAATAGCACTTTTGAGGCCTTCAATATCAACTTCCGGTGATTCCGGCATTACCCTGAGGATAATTACGACGTCACCCATGGTTCACGGCCCCTGATATCCGCATGATTTGCAAACGTACGGAATGCTCTGGTGCCTGCATCTGTGGCACCTGTAGATGACCTCACGACACTTTGGACACTCGAATTTTGTCCAGCCTGGCTCTGAAAGTGGAGCCTGACACGAAGTACATTTTTCTGTAGCCATAATCTTATCTCCTGAAGTTATCTTATAAATTCGGTTTCTTTAAACTTAAAAACTTCCTATGGATGTGTGTTCCCAAAAAGTTTCTTCCTTCAAAAAATGCTTTTAAATTAGGCGCATTTCTTGCATTAATTACCCATGTGTCGATATTATTGTCCAAAACAAAAGAGATCAGGCATGGATCGACTTCCTGAAATTTTTCATCTACGCAGACGTCGCTGACAATTTCCTTATTTCTTGTAAGGCCGTCAACCGACTTTAACAAAAGAAGGTCGGCATCAAGTTCTGATGCAAACCATGCGGCGATTGTGTCAGATGTAATATCCCATGAATGAGGAAGGGGGTCTCTTTCCTTTAAAATTCTGTATGGAAGCATGACTTTTGGTTTGTCGGGGACTTCCATCTCCTCCCACACATCCTCCTCCCCTGATGATGATATAAGGTATCCGTACTGCTCCATTGCAAGTATTGCCATCCAGTGTGCAGTGTCGGGATCGGGATTTATCTCCCTGATATTGTCCGCAAAAACTCCTCCTCCCGGAATAATGAGCATATTCCTTTCAGCTGACATAAGCAGCGGAACAATTTCCCCGAGAGCATCAATCAGGCTTCCTCCCAGTTTGACGACAAGAGGTTTTGAATCGCTTTTCATTTCGCCAGATATATTACCTGATAGATCATAACACCTTCTAAATGAAAATCCTCCGGATTACGATTTTACTGTTTGTTTTATTCTTCAGTCTTTCAGGTTTTGGTTGTGCGCTTGAAATCACCTCTTTTTGTCCTGACACATGGATGAAAGGAGAGGGGGATGAATTCTTTGAAATCACCGGAGAGGGAAGCCTTTTTGGAATCAGTATATCTGACGGCGAAGGGAGTGTCAGGTTTCCTGAGGGTTCGGCGATAAAAGGTTCTCTGGTTGTTGCAAGGGAAGGTTCTGCATACCGGGCGGTGCATGGAGAATTCCCAGATTATGAGATCTACGGGACAGAAAGTAATGTTCCCGACATGATGCGTTTTGGAAGATTCCAGATGGGAAATTCCGGGGATGAACTGATCCTGAAAAAAGGGGAGACTGTTATTTTTGAGGTGTCGTGGCCGTATGATGTCTGCAAACGTGAGGGTCAGGTGCATGTATTCTCTGATGGCGTATGGGACAAAAGGCCTGTATTTATTGGTCAGTCGGATTTTAAGGCGCAAACATATGAAAACGTAAATCTCACCGTTTTTGTTTCGCCTGACTGTTCGTATGATGTTTTGAGCAGTGCTTTTAGAGATGCCTCTGAGTATATCCTGATAAATGTCTATGAATTTTCAAACCCGAAGATTGCAGGGATTGTTGGGAGCAAAGCAAAATCCGGAGTAAAAGTCAGTATGCTGCTTGAAGGAGGGCCTGTCGGAGGTATTCCTTCCTCTGAATATTATGTTGCATCAGTCCTTAACGAAAGCGGGGTGCCTGTGTATTCGATGGAGACTGAGAACGGCATTCACCATTCTCCTTACAGATATGACCATGCCAAGTATGTTGTTTTTGACGGTGAGTCCGTTCTTCTTGCAAGTGAGAATTTCGGCGTTACAGGTTTTCCCAAAAGAGGGAGTGCCGGCAACCGGGGTTTTGGTGTGTATATACGCGATGAGGGTGTTGCCGGGTATTTTGAGTCTGTTTTTGAAACCGATGTTTCATCACCGTTTGTTTCAGAATTTAAACAGAAAATTGGGACTCCTGATAAGTCTTCCCTTCCGGATTACGATCCTGTTTTTGAGGCGCAAACATTTGAGGGTGCATCTGTTACCCCCGTAATCTCGCCGGATACAAGCTGCCTGATAAGAGAGCTTATAGAGAGTGCCAGAGTATCGGTCGACATTGAGCAGGCATACATAAAGAACTGGAGCAGCGGAGATAATCCGTATCTTGAAGCCGCCATATCTGCGGCAGAAAGGGGTGTTCGCGTAAGAGTTCTTCTTGATTCGTACTGGTACAATGTAAACGGGGAAAATGACAATGATGAGATGGCGGATTACATAAATTCCCGTGCAGAAGCCGAAAACCTGCCCCTTGAGGCAAGAACTGTATCCTTAAGCAAAACAGGGTTTGAGAAGATACACAACAAGGGCGTCATAGTTGACGGCAGCAGGGTTTTGGTAAGCTCAGTCAACTGGAATGAGAATTCGCCGCAGTTCAACCGTGAAGCAGGGGTAATAATAGAGCATCAGGGTGTTGGCGAATACTTTGGAAGAGTATTTGATTATGACTGGGAAGGAGGGGAAGGTGTCAACCCCTGGATTTCTGATGTTTTTTTAGAAGATGGGGATTATGGTTTGAAAAATCTCCTGGCTGTTTTTGTAATTGCAATATTCATCGGTTTGTACGTAAAAAGAAGGAGATAAGGGATTTTAATCAATCAGGCCCGTTTTTAATTTCAGCATAACAGGCGTCAAAACATCAGTTTTTTACATCCCACCACATGCAGACGCGGGTAGAAAAGCCTGAGATTTCAGTTCTGCCTGTGTATTTTTTTGTCAGGTAATCAAGGACTTTTTTTCTGTCGTTATCGTCTGTGACAGAATGCCTCTGGCATATCTTTTCAGATGCCGTTTCTGGTGAATCATATACATCTTTAACCCTTATTGGAAATGTGGTCACTTCGGGGTAAATCTGAACTTCATAGAGGACTCCATACAGGATATCAGCCTTTGGCCCGGGGTAGAAATCCTTTGATTTAATGGTCTTCCAGAACTCTGCAAAGTCTTTGTCATCCCATGTGAAATCGCCTGCAAACCAGAAGAGAAAGACCTTTCCGGAGCATATTGAATTCATCCTGAGTATCTCGGTTTTTAAGTCCGCAATCGAGATCGAGTATGACGCAACAACAATGTCAAACTTATCTTCGGGAAGTTCGTCTGATAAGACATCCTCCCACCTCTTCTGAATAACGGTTATGTTTGACAGCCCCTCCTCTTCTGCCCTCTCCTTTAAAACAGTGCACATGCCTTTTGAGGGTTCTACTGCAACAACACTCTTTGCAATCTTTGCCGCCGGAATCGCAATTGTTCCGGGGCCTGAACCAATGTCAAGTATCCTGTCGGTTTTTTTCGGGCTGATAAGCGCTATCTGATCCGTTATCCTCTTCTGATCCTTCTTTGTCTTATCCCAGTATTCTCTTGCATGCTCTGTGGATTCCCATTTAGTCCGGTTTCCGTATTTTTCATCATACTCAAAAACCTTAAGCATCCGTTCTTTCCAGATATTGCTGTAAGAAGTCCTGATCTTCAAAAAAATTCTCCTCTTTTAATTCTGCATCCCTTTTTTTGTAAGAGGGCATTTAAATCGTTTTTGGGTTATACTGTTAAGGAAATGAGAGCATGGCGGCCTTCAAAACGGAGGCAGTCCTCCGTGGCCCTTGTTGCCTGTTTGTCACCAGAGATTCTTTTGCCGGCAGTTTCTGCCGGGCTCAAATATAATATGACTGAATCCTTACAATATCGGAAGAATCCTTTGCCTCTGCATATTCTTCAAGCGGTTCCTTATTCACTTCAAGAAATCTCAGGCCCCAGTTGAATTTGGAAAGCACAAGTTCTGCCTGCTCTTTTTCTCCAAGGATGTACAAAGCCGCCGCATATGCCTCTACTGAGTTCAGCATAAAAGCCCTCCCGAAATGGCCCGGGTTTGCGGCGACAAGGAAAGGCAGAGCCCTTCTCCTGTGCCATCCTTCCACGATACCTGTATTGAGTTTCTCCCATGAACAGTCAAGTACAGTAATTGAAGGTGCAATTTTATCTGCGGGGGAGAGTGCCTGTGTTGCTGTCGGGTCAAGCAGGAGAGTATTCTTAGGAATCTGCTGAATCTTCGGATATATTTTAACAAGCCGGAACTTTTCGAGTTTTTTGACCGAGCACACTTTCGGGTTGCAGGTGTTATCCCGCCAGGCGAGAAGCGGTATCATCATTATCTTTTGGTTAGTAAAATGCTATCAATGTATGTACTTATGTGCCCGTGCATAACAGATCCCTCACTGCGTGCAAAAGGGATCACAACCGGCTCCGATATTGATTATTTCAACCGGAGTATTGAGAGATGCAAAACATTCGGGATAAAAATACATACTCTCCCGTGTCCTGAAACGATATATCTCGGCAAAAACAGGGAGCCCACCAATTTCTTAAAAAGCATGAACAACAGTGAATTTTCATCCCTTCTTGACAGTCTTGAAGAACAGGTCAGGGATTTCATATCAGAGAACGGCAGGCCACTTTTGATTGTCGGGGTTGACTCTTCCCCGTCATGCGGTGTGGACCTGACATATTATTCTGATGAGAAAAGGGAAGGCAGAGGTGCTTTTCTTTCGAGATTTAATGATATACCCGCAGTTGATGTAAAGGAATTTGCTGATTACAGGATTTATCTGGCTGCACCTTTGTTTTCAGAGGCTGAAAGGGATTTCAACCTGAAGTTACGTGACATTCTTGAAAAGAATATGTTTTCTGTTCATCTTCCGCAGGAACTCGATGACAGCATTGATGCAAGGGAGGATGAAAGGCACAGGATGATATTTGAAAAGAATCTTGAGGCTCTTAAAAAAGCGGATATTGTTGTGGGTGTAATTGACGGTGCCGATGCCGATTCAGGCACTGCATGGGAGATGGGGTATGCCTATGCATCCGGAAAGAAAATCATATCCCTGAGGACTGATTTTAGGAAGGTCGGGGAAAATGAGCTTGTAAACCTGATGCTTGAGATGTCATCAAAAACGGTTTTTTGTGCTGAAGACATTCCCGGGATTTTAAAATCACCGTTTTAAAATATGATATACTTCTTTTTCCTGCACTTTTAATAAAATACAGACCGGATTTTTGATTTATTAAAAACATTTATCCGCTTTTCATTACAACTGGTAATTCTGAAGTTTATGTTCAAAGAGAACGGTGTCGGGCAAAAAGGAGGATCTGATGAGCAATGGGTAATAATTACCCTCTTACTGACAGCACTTGCTTTCTTTGCAAATTATTTCTCTTATGTTTTTGAGATAACTGATACTACTGCAAACATATTTTTGATACCGATAATCATTGCAACATTCCTGTTTCAGAAGAGAGGTCTGGTTTATTCTGTATTTGTAATGGGCATGTATCTGATTATGGTCATGTTTCTTCAGCCCGGCATTCCTGCCTTGGTGAATGCAGGCGAACATGCAATTATAATGGTCGGGATTGCCCTGATAATTACCCTTCTCAGCCTGGCACTCCATAAAAGTGAAAAGAAGTACCGGCTTTTGTTTGAAACATCTCCTGCACCGGTTATTGTCATCTCTCCGGAGAACAGGGTTCTTGATGCCAATGAAAGTTTTTTCAGGGTTTTTGGTTATCCTCCTGAGTTAATTTTAGGAAAGAGGATGGGGGAGTTGCCTGTTTTAACTGAGGAGAGCAGGGCTGTACTTGAAAATTATCTGGAAAATAAAAAAGAGGCCCGGTCTTTTAAAGAATCCATGGATATCGATTTGACCGGTGAAAAGGGTGAGATTCACAACTGCCGGGTAATTACAAATACGCTTTACGATGATGACGGTGAAACTGATGTCAAAGTGGCGGTAATTATGGACGTCACAGACAATGTGGTTGCAGAAGAGAAGATAAGGGCATCTCTTTGTGAAAAGGAGACTCTTCTCCGTGAAGTTCATCACCGTGTCAAAAACAATCTTCAGGTAATTGTCAGTATGCTCAAGCTTCAGTCAAAAAGGACAGATGATCCCCAAATCCGTAGTACTTTAACTGACTGCCAGAACCGTGTGTATTCAATGGCAATGGTGCATGAAAAGATATACCTCTCAGACAGCCTTGCAGACATTGATATCCGTGAATATCTCCAAAGCCTCTCCAAAATGCTTCTTTTGGAGTATTCCGAGTTGCTGGGAAGGGTCAGTGTTCTTGTAAGGTGTGATGAGTATATCCACTTTGATCTTGACACCGTGGTGCCTGTCGCCCTTATTACAAACGAACTCATTTCAAACTCCTTAAAGTATGCCTTTCCCGGTAAAGAGGAAGGCACCATCTCAATAGAAGTCCTGAAAACAGACAGCATGTTTTCATACAGATTCAGGGATGACGGGATCGGAATGCCGGACGGGTTTGATATTGATGAATCGCAGACACTTGGGATGAAAATTGTAAAGACTCTCGTAAGGCAGCTGAACGGGGAGATAAATATTCAGAAAAACCTTGGAACAGAAATAATAATCAGATTCCCGGTCCAAAGATAAATTAAAAAAATTTTGCAAGGGGAAATTACAGAGATGAACAGCAGAATCCTTATAGTGGAGGACGAAGGGATTGTCTCTCTTGATATAAGGGAAACGCTTGAAAACCTCGGCTACCGGGTAGTCGGTGAAGCCCGCACAGGTATTGAGGCGATGGATCTTGCAAAAGAGTTCATGCCGGATCTCATACTCATGGATATCAAACTCCACGGAGAAATTGACGGAATAGAGGCGGCAGACAGGATCTATTCATTATATGACATCCCGGTAATTTATCTCACCTCGCATTCGGATGAGTCAACACTTAAGCGTGCTCTGAAAACCAATGCTTTCGGCTATCTGGTAAAGCCTTTCAACGAGAGGGAACTTTACAGCAATATTGAGATGACAATCCACAAGCACAGGATAATGAAGAAGGTCGAACCGGCAGAGGAGATTGATACGACTCTGACTTTCGTATCGGATGCAGTTGTTACAACCGGACATGACCACATAATTAAAAGAATAAATCCTGCTGCAGAATCCGTAACCGGGTGGACACGTGAAGAGGCCTTTGGAATGGACTTCTTTGAGCTCTTTGAGGTTGACAAAAATGTTGTCTCAGATATGATGGAAGCAGTTTCCAGGGATGCATTCGAGAAGAGATCACTTTTGTCATGGGTTGACAATCTGACGCTTAAGAAAAAATCCGGAGAGATACTTGACATCTCAATGAATATCGGATATGTGCGGGGCAACAGGAGAATCCCTGATGAGTTCTTTTTTGTCCTGATTCCAAAGGGCAGTGATGGAGATATGAAAGAGAATAGTCTTGAGAGATATTACAGGATAATAATGGATGCCATTGATGTGCCTGTTTATCTCATCGATTCAGAGATGGATATTGTAATTTACAATCAGGCATTTTCTGATCTCTGTGTAAGTCTTGGGGTAAATCTCAATCATCTCGATAAACCGGCTTATGAAGTTCTTCCTTCTGCGATATTCGGGAACAAATGGGATTATACTGACATCTTCAAGAGCGGCTCGGCATTTGAAAAGGAGCGTACATATAAAGAAGGCGGGATTTTGCGTTATCTGAGTATAGAAACCATTCCGCTGACCGATGGGAGAAAAGTTACTCATGCCGCCGTTATTGTCCGTGATCTGACCCGGGAGAAAGAGATAGAAGACCGTGATGAAATGGTTGCGATGAATTTCAGGGCTCACAGCAAAAATGTGGAAGAGATTGCTGATCTTTGTGGTCTGTTGAAAGAACCGCTCAGCCGGGCACGAAAGACTGCTTCATCAGGGGACACGTATGAAATGAGAAAGATACGTGAATCTCTCTCGGAAATATCCGATGTATTATATGAAATTGATATGAAGTGGCTGAAATATGAGAAGATGAGGAATTTCTTTGATATTCAAAACAGCCTTAGCGAAGATAAGGATAACAGTGACTGAAAAATAAAATTAAAATATCAGTTTATATATCTTTTGGTTCTGCCGGGATATTCCAGCAGTCTTTTGGAACAAATATCTCAAATTTTGCTCCTTTATCATATGTTCCTGTTTCCGTTATTGATATACTGGTAATCTCCAGGATATTTTTTATAAGGAAGAGTCCGTAACCTGAATTCTGACCATAACCCTTCTCAAATATTATCGGTTTTTTATCAGTCTTTATACCCCTGCCGTTATCTTCAACAGTAATTATGCCTCTTCCTGCCTCATCCACCCTGAAGGTTGTATTAATCTCAGAAACAGAGCCCCCGTGCCTGTTTGCATTGTCAAAAAGGTTGTAAAAGACCTTTTCAAGCATAAGGTCGGCAAAAATTTCAACACTGCCTGTATTGATGTTAATCTCAATATCATTCCAGTGTGCAAAACCGGCGGCTCTTCTTACAACTGTTTCGAGACTTTGCCATTCGGGCTGAACCAATCCGAGTTTTTGATAATCCTTTGTAAAATTGATCTGCTTTTGTATGGTTTCCGCTGATTTTTCAAGTTTGTTTATGTATGAATTCAGCTCATCATCAAGAGCAGGGCTGTCCTTCATAATCTCTGTGTACCCCAAAAGGGCAGCCACCTGGTTGAGTATATCATGCCTTGTTACTGTGGAGAGGATATTGAGTTTGTTGTTTATCTCCATTAAAGCATTTTTGTATTTTATTTTTTCATCTACATCGGAGAAAGTTCCTGTAAACCTTGATGATTTTTCATCTGAGACCCAAACGACTTCCCCTCTTGCCCTGATCCACTTCCATCCGTCCTCTTTGGTTTTAAGTCTGTATTCAGATATGAGTTTACCGTGTTTTTTGAGAGCATCTGTGTATTCTGTGAGCACTCTTTTGTGATCGTCAGGATGAATATTTTTGTTCCATGTTTCCGGTGAAAAAGTGACTTCGCCGGGTTTATATCCTAACATCTCATATCCGGCAGGACTCAGATAGTAATCGTTTGTGTTAAAATTAAAATCCCATAATCCGTCTTTGGTCGCTTCCATTGCCATTGCAAGTCTGTTTTCGCTTGTGACAAGCAGGTCTCTTGTAATTTTGATTTTCCTGTTTGAAAGACTTAGCATAACTGATATTACGACAAGTCCGAGGGCCGAGAGGATTACAATGACAAAAACCGACGCCGGGATTAATACAAATTTATCAGGACTGTTTATGATTGTTGCATTTTGAGGGAGAAGATCTTCTGATATGCCGAATCTCTCAATTGCGTTCATGTCAAAAACAATTTTGTATCCGGTATCAGTATTGACAGGAATCTCTCCCGGGTTTTTTCCGCTGATTATTTCATAACCAATCTCTGCAGTATTTCTTCCATACTGGTATGGTGAAATAACGGCCCCTCCGAGTGCTCCCGTATTCATTGCATTTTCAATCATGACATACACAGGAACAGAACTTTTTTCTGCAATAATGGCGGCTGCCTCACTGTTTAAAAAAAACGTCCTTCTTTGTCCCTGTTAAAGACAATATATAATACAGCGGAATTCGCCGGAAGATCCTCCACTTTGTTTATGAGTTCATTTATGCTTACATCATATACATGGGTAAATTTGAGAATACTATTGGATCCTGTTCTCTTCTCTTCAAAAATACGTCTGTAGGATTCTCCTGTCAGCGTATTGTCTGTAACAACCAGAAATTCTTTTAAATCAGGATTTATACCGGTGGCAGCGTTGACTGTCTCTGTTATGTAGAGATTTTCAAGAATTCCTGTAATATTTGTTTCATTTTGAAATACATGTGATAATCCGTTTACACCACAGAATACAACAGGGGTTTTTGGGAATATTTCATCCCTGTTTTTCATTATAAAATTCAGTGAGCTGTCATCTGATGTTATAATCAGATCAAAACTTTTAGAACTGTATTTTTCAACAAAGAGTCTTTGCAGTAATTCATAGTACGAATCAGAGTTGTAATGCTTTGTGTCAAGATATTCGGTTGAGATTGAGATCTCGTTATAATCTGCAAAGTAATCATGTATGCCTGATGTGATATCGTCACTCCAGTCCAGCCCCTCGTGATAGGAGTTTACATACAGTATTTCAACGGATTTGTTTTCTGATGCACCTGACGGCGTAGTCAGGATGAATAGTATCAGAATTATTAAGAAGAGGAATTTTGGTCTGAAATAATGAATTTTTGTTCTATTTTCATTTGGTTTTGAAACAGACATTCCGGACTCTTCCCATGATGTATTTGGCGGGCTTTTTTTGCACAAAGGTACTAATTAAATAGAGCAATTATTTTTTTATAAATATATGGATTCTATTTTCTGGCAGAGACATGACTGGTGACAGCGGGCGGGTCAGGAAAAAATAATTGGAATAATTGGTAATTTTCTTTTTGACAGCATATGTTGGTGCGCGCCAGAACTGGAATCTGGACTTTTAAATCCTAAAAAAACGCTGATTATCGGGTTTTATTTGAAAAGGGTTTACTATCTGCTTAAAAGATTCATTCTGACGAAAAAAAGGTATATATTTATTGCCAATTTAATCTGTGTTAGTATTAATCTCTGACAGGGGAAATCAGGGGAATATTTCATCATATTTTAAAATTAGAAAGTTTCCGGTCATTTTTGAAATAACCCATAATTATATATACCGGGTTTTAAAAATATCTGTTTTGTAGAACTATGGCATATCTGGGTTTGTTCGAAAATTCAGGGATTCTGAGAGCTATGGATAATGAAGATCTTATGGAGAGGGATGAGGACTGCCAGTCCGGTTACTATACCTCAACAAATCTGAATTATTCAACATGCATGAAGTGTGGCGGCGAATCACTTCGCATGATGGTCTCCGAACGTGACGAAGCAGATTAAGGGCAGGAACCTGATCTGATTTTGTCTGGTATCCGACATTAAATACCTTTGAAAAGCTGTTTTGGGTGAAAACGGTCTGTTAAAGGGGAACCCCCAAAAACCCCCTGATTTTTCTACGGGATCTGAATATTACGAATTTTGCAGTGATTACTATTAATCCCAAAGATATACCCCCTTGTTCCTAAACTAAAAGTGCTGTGGGCAGAACATGTCTGTTCAAATAATGAAATTGTCTGATATAAACCTCTATGCGGTTTATCTGAAAAAAATTGTATTTTTAGTGTGACAATGAATTAATTATCATCGCAACATTTTCCCCGAATTTTCTTATTGTTTTGATGCCCTCTTCATCTTCCGTTACTTCTTCTCTGGCCTTTCCGAATGCAATATTCCAGTAGTCAGAACCTGCGACAATCATGTCATTTATGAAATAAAACATCAGAAGTTCCTGTATTGTTGATGTATGCCCGCCACGTCTTCCAACGGCAATCGGTCCCCCTGCCATTTTTGACAGGAATCTGTCGCCTCCGTATGAGACCATTGAAATCCTCTGTATTGCTGACATCAGATCTCCTCTTGCGGTTCCGAAATATACCGGTGATGCAACAATCAGGCCCTTTGCCTCTTTGATTTTTTCAATAATTTCATTAAGACCATCGTCATCTATTGCACATTTGCCCGGGTTTTTCTTGCAGGAATTGCATGCAATACATGATCTTATGTTTTTACCCCTGAAAGAAATGATTTCAGCCTCAAGACCGCTTTTCTCTATTGCATCAGCGCATTCCCTGCAGAGTATTTCGGTATTCCCGTTAGCTCTCGGACTTGAATTAAGAATAATTACCTTTGTCATGTGAAAATCCTGTTTTTATTCGGGTTTTTGGTTTAAAGAAATTTTTGAAAACAGTGTAAGAAAAATTTTTTTTTTTCAGTCACTGTCTTGATTCCCAATTACAATTGTGATTTTATCAGCAGTTTAAATATACCCTGATTTTAGATCCTGATAAGTTCATAATCCATGCTTCCAAGACCGATCTCCTGCCCGTATTCAAGCTGGCGGTCTCCGTTTGTATATTCCCAGGTACCTTTGAATTTGTCTTCCCCTTCCTCAAAGTTTGAATGAAGATGTGTATGCATAATTCCTCTCTGGGCGTTTACAAGGTCGCGTGATGCGGCATCGATTGCCACCGGATCATCTGATGCAAGTATGCCGATGTCAGGCACTATTACAGGATCACTCCATGATGCACAGTCACAGTGGGGAGTCACGTTGATCACGAAATTGATGTAATAGATTTTTTTCTCTTTTCCAAGGACAGCACCAAGTGCATATTCAGAAAGTCTTTCTGTGAACGGGACAATGTCTGTATCCCAGTTGAATGAAATCGCATTTTCAGGACAGTTTGGGACACACTGGCCGCATGAAACACATACTTTCTCATTAATGACACAAACGCCCTCACTAATCTCAGGTGCACTGACAGGGCAGATCCTTGCACATTTTTTACAGCCGTTGCAGCTGTTTTCATCAACATGCGGCTGAAGGACATTGTGCTGATCCCTTTTACCTTCTCTTGTCGCACATCCCATGCCGAGATTTTTAATAGCTCCTCCGAATCCTGCCACAACATGGCCTTTGAAATGTGATATGACAAACATGCAGTCTGAATCAATAATCTCAGGTGCAATCCTCACAGTCTTAAAGTGCTTTTTGTTGATCTCAACCAGCGCCTCTGTGTCGGTTTTAAGCCCGCCGCTTATAATTATGGGGGCACCTGTCACTGCATAGTCAAAACCGTGTTCAATTGCGACATTCATATGGTCAACCGAATTGAACCTTGAACCTGAATACAGTGTATCAGTATCTGTAAGGAAGGGCTTTCCCCCCTTTGCCTTTATTTTATCAACAATCCTTCTTACAAAAACGGGATTTGTATAGGTGTCACATCCCCTTTCACCGAAATGAACCTTTATCCCGGCAAGATCGCCTTTTTCTATAATATTCCCTGCATCAGATTCATCAAAAAGCCTGTCTATGAGTTCAATAGTATTTTCAAACGGTTTTTTTTCCTGAAGATTTGCAAAATATACTTTGCTGGTCATTTAATTCACATCCCTGTTCGCTATATTCGCATCTTATGGCTTTAATGGCTAAAAAAAAGATTGTTTTATTATTTCTGAATCTATGTCACGACAACTCTTTCAACAGTCTTTAGTGCAATAGTGAATGTGATCATTGCAAAGACAACCAGAAATCCAAATGAAAAGAGAATATCATTTGTTGTATATGCAAAATCAAGCCCTATTGCAGAGAAATTGTCTCCGATTGCAAAATACCTGATCCCGTTTATCAAATGTGTCAGTGGATTTATCCCGCTCAGGTCATGAAGAAACGGGGGAAAACTTTCTGTCGGGTAAAGAGCATTTGAGACAAAAAACAAAGGCATTGTCAGAAGTGTTGTAATGCCCTGAAAACCTTCAGGGGAGTCCATCCTGAGAGCAATTGATGAGGATATGCAGAGAAAGGAGACTGCAAACACTGATATGAAGAGTAATATCCCTCCTAACGAGAGAAGAATATTCAGGAAGGATTTGCCCTCAAAGAAGGTTACGCCGAGTGCCAGTCCGTAGACCAGGATAATTGTGGCCTGTATCAGAGATTTTGTGACACCTGACAATGCAATTCCGATAATCAGGTTTCTTCTCGGCATGGGACTTGCGACAACCTCACGCAAAAGGCCCCAGTTTTTGTCAAACAAAAGAATAAATCCGCCGAATATGTTTGTGAAAAGAATTGTAACAGCGATAATTCCCGCACACATGAATGTAAGGTAGTCAACATTCAGTACTCCTGAGATCACCGGGGAAGCCGGCAGGATTCTGTCAAAGTTTCCTGCCATTGCCATCCCGAAGAATGTGAGCCAGAGAATTGGCTGGAGGAGAGATGACAAAAGCTGCGTTTTAAACCGGAAATACCTTGTCATATCTCTTTTATAGACATAGAGAAATCTAAGATCAGCCATTTTATTTTCTCCGTGGGCTAAATGGCTGTGGAGAGGCGTCTTCATCCCTCAGCTCCCTGCCTGTGTAGTGCATGAATACATCATCCATTGAGGGTTTTTTGAGGTTTACTGACAATACATCAATATTTTCTTCTTCAAGTCTGTGAATGAGGTGAGGGAGAAGTTTTGTGCCGTCTTCCTTTGCAATAACAAATATTTCCCTGTCCTTTTTTTTAGACTCTTTAATGCCGGGAAAACCCTTTATGGACAGGATTGCCTTTTCATTGTCTGAAGTTGTAATATAGATTACATCTTCTCCAAGACCGTTTTTTAATGATTCGGGTGTTCCCATGGCAATAATTTTTCCGTGATCGATTATTCCTATCCTGTCGGAAAGGGTGTCCGCCTCATCCATGTAGTGGGTTGTAAGGAATATCGTTGTCCCCTGTTTGTTAACCGCTCTGAGATACTCCCACATCTTCATTCTGGTCTGTGGATCAAGGCCTATCGTCGGTTCATCGAGGAAGAGGACTTTGGGCCTTGTCATAAGCCCTCTTGCAATCTCGAGTCTTCTTTTCATTCCGCCTGAAAGCTCTTTTATAAGCGCTTTTCGCTTATCTTTTAATTCCACCAGTTCAAGCAGTTCGTCAGTTCTTTGTTTTCGAAGTCCCCCCGGCATAGAATATAGTCTTCCGTGAAACTGAAGTGTCTCTTCCACAGTCATGTCTCTGTCAAGGGTAATCTCCTGAAATACGATTCCTATCGATTCCCTGACTTTTGAGGGCTCTTTTGTAAGATCATATCCTGCAATTTTAACCTCTCCCTTCTGAAGTTTTAAAAGGGTTATCAAAACATTGATTGCAGTGCTTTTTCCGGCTCCGTTTGGACCTAAAAATGAGAATATCTCCCCTTTTCTGACATCAAATGATATGCCCTTAACTGCCTCAAAATCGCCATAACTATGATAAAGGTTTGAAATTTCAATCATTTTTTCTTCAGTCATGCTCACATATCAACCCTGAATATACTCTCATTTTTAGAAATCTGCGGGATTTTTTTAATGTATTTTTCTGGTTATCGGGCTTTTGGTGCCGGAATTTTGTATCTGAACTGTATTAGTTTTGCAGACATACATCCTGTCATTTGTCTATAATTAATATATAATCTATAAATTTTTTTGGATAATCAGGATTTTAAATAGCTAAAGTCAGGTTTTTTTAAACAAAGACAAATTCCGTTAACCCCTGATGTTAAATCCCGGCGGCTGCCGGTAAAAATCCGGTCTTCATGCAAAAGATTTTTTAGGGATAAAAATCAGTTTATTCCGGCTAAAAAAAGCTATTATTTTTTTTGCCTTTATGTCTGTGGTCGCATGGGTAAGATGAATAATTGATTAAATCCTCCTGAGAGGAATCATCTCTTAATCTCTTAAAATCATTTTTAAATCAATATTGTTCCGGATTCACCTAAATATAATCTTCGTCATCCGGTTCAACAAATCCCATTGCAATCAGGTCATCTTCAATATCGTCAGGGTATCTGATACTCATAATGACAGAACCGTTTTCAAGGATGTCCCCGACTTCAAGATAACTGTCATCAGGCATTTCCACCTCTTCCTCTCTCCCGTTTTCATTTTTTAACATCACAAGCATTCTATTCCACCTTCCACATTTTGCTATTCCAAATGCGTTTTAAGTAACCTTTTTTGTTTAAATTTTTTTTGTTTCCTGAACTGATAATGAAAAAGGAATTTCAATTTTCATATCTATTTTTGTATTGGAAATTACCTTACCAAAAATAAAATATAATGTTGACATCACCATTCAGATATATCGGGGATTTGCAGAAGATAAAATTACAGGAAATCGGTGAAACCAATGTTTAACAGAGTACTTGTGGCAATAGATGGTTCAAAGCAGTCTGAAAAAGCACTTCTGACTGCGATCAGTGACCTGCTTTCAAAGGATAGTGACCTGCATGTCATACATGTAAAAAACAAACTGGTATACGGTGCAATTGAGGGAGAGGCCTGCTACGGGGGTGTCGAATCCCCACATGAAATCTGCCGGAACCTCCTTGAAAAAGACAAAGAGGAAGTTTCAGGATGCCTTGAAAAAACCTGCGGCAAAAACGGAATAAAATATACATTCCACGTACGAAGTGGTGATCCCCGGAATGTTATCATTGATGTTGCAGAGGAGATTGGTGCAGATATTATTGTCCTCGGCTCAACCGGAAAGGGTTTTGGTGAAAGGATCATTCTTGGAAGTGTCAGTACCTATGTCGTTGTACACAGTAGTATCACAACGATGGTTGTGAGATAGGTTCCCCAAAAAAAACCAATTTTTTTCTGATGATTATAACCTGTTGGTTATATGGTTTATACGAGTCAAATTGCTTCATATATAACGGGATATCCCCCATATTTTTAATGATAGCCGGAAAATTAAATTTCCGGATATTCTGTCGATAAAAAAGCATAAGTTATTGCTTTTTAAAAAATTCACAACAATTAATGAAAATAATATCATATAACAAACCGGATGAAAAAATATGATTGAATTCAGACATCTTGTCAAAGAATACAACGGTGTAAGAGCCGTTGACGATCTCTGCCTGACTATCGGGGACGGGGAGATTTACGGACTTTTGGGTCCGAATGGTGCCGGAAAAAGTACCACAATCCTTATGCTCATAGGCCTTATCCAGCCTACGAGCGGAGAGTGCCTTGTAAACGGGGTTGAGGTTTCGAAAAATCCGATTGAAGTAAAGAAACAGATAGGCTATATGCCCGAAGATGTTGGTTTTTACACCAATCTTGATGCATGGCAGAATCTGGAGTATTCGGCAAGCTTTTATGGCCTTTCAGGAGAGGAGGCCGATGAGAGAATTGAATATCTCCTCGGGCTTGTCGGGCTAAAGGGTGTTACAAAAAAAGTCGGAGGATACTCAAAAGGTATGCGTCAGCGCCTTGGTGTTGCAAAAGCTCTTATCAACAATCCTTCTGTCGTTGTCCTGGATGAACCAACGGCAAACCTTGATCCCCAGGGGGTTTCTGACTACAGAAGCATTCTTCGTGATGTTGCAAAGGAAGGAAAAACGATTCTTGTCTCATCCCATATTCTTGCGGAAGTTAGCAAGGTATCAACGAAAATAGGGATTCTTCAGAGAGGAAGGCTCATTCGTGAGGGTACCTGGGAAGAGCTTGCCAATGCAATCGGCGATCTTAACCTCCCGGAAATCAGGATAAATATCGAGACCAGATCAAAAATGCCTGAGTTTTCACACCCGGATATAGTATCAGCCGATTACAGAAAGGACGGCACTGTCGCACATATAGTTGCAAAAAGCGACATCAGGGATCAGCTTGCGGATGTTTTGTATAAAAACAATATAGCACCACGCCAGATCGGTCTTGATTCGATAACGCTTGAGGATGCAATACTGTCATATTACAACGAATGAGGAAAATATAATGAAATCTAACGGTCTTTTTGTAATTTCAAGAAAAGAATTCAGGGATCATTTAATGAGCCGGAAATTCCTGATGATATTCGGTATAATTTTGATCATAACCATAATCGGCATGGCAGGCGGAGCTGTAAGTTATAACGAGGAAATAAAAGAGTATAATGAGCACCAGGCTGTTGCAGGTGACAAACAGTATTCTGGATATTATGGCATGTTCAGTCCGACAGTGATGACGATATTTAGCAATGTCGGGATGCTGATTGTAACGCTTGGCGCGATACTTGGTATTGCGATGGGTTTTGATCTGATCACCAAGGAAAAAGAAAGCAAATCGCTGAAAATTCTTCTCTCGCATCCGATTTATCGTGATGAAGTCATAAACGGCAAGGCACTTGGAGGTCTTGCGGCTCTTGTTCTTGCACTTTTGATAACATTTGTAATATCGATGGCCCTTCTTTTGATATTTGGAATTCTCCCGAATGCAGATGAGTTTATGTATATTCTCATATTCGGTGCGGCAGTATTCCTGATGATATTTTCATACTTCTCGATATCTCTCTTCATGTCAACGGTTGCAAATGACAGCGGGAATGCACTCGTATATACCCTGATTGTCTTCATTCTTTTATCGGGACTTCTTCCAATGCTGGTAATGGGACCTACAATGGACTTAATTATCGGAAAACCTCCTGAATATCCGGACAACATCATGATGCCGATGATGAGTTCAAGTGGGAGCACAAGTGTGAGCGTAAGTGGTGACTCAAAGGATGCATCATATGAAAGTCCTTTTGAAAGCGACGAGTGGAAGAGATACGAACAGGAGATCAATGATTACTGGAATAAAAGACAGGGTGTGATGGACTTTATTAATCTGCTCTCACCGACTAACAATTTCCAGTATATATCAAACTATATCACACATCCTGAATGGTATCAGAATAAGAACGAGATCATGTACTCCGGTGAAGGTATGAATTTTGGAGACATGAGTCGGGAAAAACCCGGCCTTCTTGAAATATTAGGGGATATATTCAAGAACATAATTGCTCTAATTGCAATTCCGGCAGTCTTCTTTGGAATGGCTTATGTCCGCTTCATGAGACTTGATGTGAGGTGAATTAATTGAAAAAATATATCAATACATTTTTGGCACTGCTTCTGGCAGGCCTTTTTGTCTGCTCACCTGTTCTGGCAGGATATACTTCTAACAATGTTGAGATTACCTGCACATATCCCGGGAAAATAGTTGAGGCAGGAGAAAAGGTCACTTTCGATCTGAGCATCAAAAACAACGGTGATTCCAATCCTAAAAAGCTCTATGTCGACACTTTTGACGGTGAAGAGGGCTGGAAGTACCGTTTCCTCGCAGGTGAGACCGAGATAGACAGGATAGCCCTGAATACCGGCGGAGAAGCCTCGATAAAACTTGAGGTTGATACTGCCGGAGACACTAAGGTTGACAGTTATCCCCTGAGAGTCCGTATTGATGACGGACGGCTGTGGCTCTATATTAATGTAAAAAAGACACATGCAGGTGAAAGCGGCGTTCTTAAAATGTCGGTTGTAAACGAGCAGGGAGAAAAAATAAAGGGTGCAAAGGTCACGGTATTCAATGAAAAGACCGATGTTCCTGTAACAATTGTATATTCAACAGCTGACGGTGCTGTGAGAACTGAAGTCCCTCAGGGAGAATATGTATTAAAGATTGAAAAGGACGGTTACCTCCCAAGAGAGAAGGATGATATATCAATTAAAAGCGGTTACACAACCGATTCCGGGACTCTCATGCTTGAGAGAAAGAACTACGGTCTCGATATTGATGTAAAATCCCCGACACTTACTGTTGCAGTCGGAGAAAAGCCTCTTTATGAGATGAAACTCTCAAACGTCGGTAAGAGTGATGATACATACACTCTCTCATCAGCCGATCTTCCTGACGGCTGGTATTCAAGGTACCGCGAAACGGCTGAATCAAAAGAGGAGATATCCGAGATATTCATAAGGGCCGGTGAGGAAAAAACAGTATTTTATGAGGTAATTCCTCCGTATTCTGTTGATACGGGCGATTATGAATTCAAATCTGAAATCATATCATCATCAGGCGAAAGCTATACCGGGGACTTCAGGGCAAGCGTAAAGGGAAAGAGCGAACTTCAGGTTTTCTCTGAAAAGTACCGCTATGAAGTTACAAAGGGCGGCTCTGTGGATGTTCCGGTTACTATTTATAACAAGGGAACCGGTGTTGCCATAACAAATATCGCAGTCGAAGTCTCGACTCCTGAAGGATGGCAGGTAGGAGTGTCGCCAAAAACAATCCCGAGTATAATGCCGGGAGAAAAGAAGACAGTGACACTTAAAGTTGTACCTCCGTCAGGTGTTGCAGCGTCTGAGTATAAGATCACCCTAAAGGTCAAATCAGATCAGGGTGAGAAGTCTGATGATCTTAGGATTGTTGTTAACGAAAGTTCGATTATTGGAATACTCGGGATACTGCTTTTAATCGGTGTGGGCGGCGGAGTATATTATATGTTCAGGAAATACGAACGTCGTTAAAACGATACTTAATCGTAAAAAAATAAAAAACTAATTCAGAGGACTTTTGAAAATACGGGGCTTTTTGACAATCCTGCCCTGAAAATATTCATTTGTTCTCTCCTATTTTTAATACGAATACCCCTGTAGGAAACTATTTGCATTTTTTTCGTTTAGCTGCCGACTTTTATCAGGAGGTGCTTCATTGGAAAATACAGCATTCGATCAATATTTTCATTAACAGTAAAGACTCAAATTCTGAGTAAAGTATGAATTGCATTCAGGTCTAAGACATTGCTGATATACAAAAAAATACAGAAAAAAATTGAGAGTTGCTGATATGGTATCCGTTTTAATTGTTGAAGATGAGGCAGTAATAGGTCTTAATCTTAAGAGAATTGTTGAAAAAATGGGTTATCAGCCTCTTGAGGTTGCCGTGGATGCACACGAAGCGGTGGATGTTGCACTTGAGAAGAAGCCTGACATAATACTAATGGATATAAACCTCGGTGGCGATATGGACGGAATCGATGCATCAGAGGAGATTAACCGTCAGATGAGTGTACCTGTCGTTTTTTTGTCAGCCTACAATGATGAAAACCTTATCCGGAGATGTGTTAATTCCGGTTCATATGGTTTTCTGGCAAAACCTGCTTCTCCTCCTGAGATTAAAGCCGCAATTGAAATTGCCCTGTCAAAACACGAGGCAATCCGTGCCCGCAATGATATCGAAAAGAAGGAATCCATCCTTCAGGCAGTTGGTTTTGCTGCAAACCAGTTCCTTTCAAATCCGTTTTTTGAGGATTCCCTTGAAAAAACTCTTGAATTTATTGGTAATGCAACAAAATTCGATAAAATTTCCATATTTCAGAATAACGAAGGGGGGGATGGAAATAAAAGATCGGCATTTATCAGTCATGTATGGAGAAAGGATGGCAATAAAGAGGGAACTGTTGACGCCTGTAGTTTTGAAATAGACTATGAGTGTATTTCAGAAAAATTTTATCAGAATCTTTCGTCAGGCCTGACATTTTTAGGTGGGTCCGGAGACTATCTGAGAGAAAAATCCGGTCTGTTTGAAAATCCGGAATTTTGTTCTTTTGTTGCAATACCTGTATTTGCCGGCGAATACTGGTGGGGGTTCATAAGTTTTGAGGACTGTCATAATAATCGTGAATGGTCTTCAGGTGAGATTGAAGGTCTTGGTGCTGCCGCAAAAATGATAGGCTCGGCACTTCTGCACAAGAGAATGTGTAATAACATTATTAAAAATGAGGAAAAATATCGTTCTCTCTTTAATCTTTTAACAGATATGTGTGACAATGTTCCGGATATGATCTGGTCAAAAGATCTGAACAATTGTTTTACATTTGCAAACAGAGCTCTTTCTGAAGTAATTCTGAATGCTGAATATGGAAAAGAGCCTATAGGTAAAAATACCCGTTTCTTTGCGGAAAGAGAGAGAAAAAGGCATCCTGAAGATCCTATGTGGTACACTCTTGATAATAGCATAAACAAAACGGATGATCTGATTTTAAAATCCGGAAATTCCTGCAATTTCATTCAGAAAGGATATTTAAAAGGGAAATATACTGTCCTTGATGTATTCAAGGCTCCTTTTTATGACAACTCCGGAAATCTTATGGGCACTGTCGGCTGTGCCAGGGATGTTACAAAGGAAAAGGCGATTGAGGCCAACCTTCGTGAACTAAATATCAGGTTCACCACTTTTATGGACCAGCTGCCTGCGTTTGCCTATATTGCAGACACATCCGGCACTATCATATACTCCAACCGGTTTATGGATGAAAATATTACGGCTTTTGAGGGTACCGGTGATGAAATGTCCCACCTGATTAGAGAGAGAGTCAGAAAAGTAACTGAGGGTGGTGCTTTTGAAGAAGAGGAGAGTTATAAATTAAGTGACGGGACCCTCCATACGTTCAATCTTTTAATGTTTCCAATATCTGCCCAAGGGCATGTAACCGCGATTGGTGTGATTGGGGTTGATGTTACAGCCGGCAGACTTGCAGAAAAAAAGCGTCTTGAATCTGAAAGCAAATACAGGCTTTTGTTTGAGAATGCAAGTGATTCCATATACGTAAGCGAGGGGGACAGATGCATTGACTGTAATCCGAGGCTTTGTGAGCTTTTGGGGCTGGAAAAATCCGCCATTCTTGGAAAGAATGTTCTTGATTTTTCACCAGAATATCAGCCTGACGGAAGACTCTCTTCAGAGAAAAAGGCTGAACTTCTCTCTTATGCAAAAGAAGGAAAGAGAGTGGAAAATTTTGAATGGCAGATTATAAATTCCAAAGGGGGATCACTTGATGTTGAAATCAGCATGAATTCAGCTTATATTGACAATAAACTGAATTATTTTGTAATTGCCCGTGACATTACAGAAGAGAAAAGATCAAAGGAAGCACTCCTGGAAAGTGAAAAGAGGTACAGGAGTGTTGTTGACAACGCACCTATCGGGATAGAAGTTTTTCAGGACGGCATGATCTGTTATGCAAGCCCCAATGTTTCAAAAATGTTCGGGCTGAGCGGTGATGAAATCCTGACAATGAGCCTTGACGAACTTCTGCACCCTGATGATGCACGGGTGGTGTCTGAAATAAATAAAAAAAGACTCCTTTTGGAGAGAGTTCCCGACAGTTATAATGTCAGGGTCAACCCCCTTTTGTCCAAAGGCAGAATAATTGAAGTCCATGTTGCACTTATTGACTGGAATAACAGGCCCGCAACCCTGAACTTTTTAACCGACATAACCGAGAAAGAAAAGGCTGCAATGGCTCTTAAAGAGAGTGAGGAGCGTTACAGGAGTGTTGTTGAAAACTCAAAGGGTATTATTCTGATAACACAGGATGAAAAAATTCTTTATGCCAACCCTGTTTCAGAACAATTTACGGGTCTCTCTGAAAATGAAATTAAAGGAAGAAATTTTATTGATTTCATTTATGAGGAAGACAGGGAAAAAGTGCTCTCTTATCACAAACAGAGGCTTTTAGACGGGAATACAGTTCTGCCATACGATTATAAGGTACGTGCTTATGATCACAGCGGAGCTGTCAGAACACTTGACTTTAGTACGACGGTTATTCACTGGAAAGGAAAACCTGCAACTCTGAATTTCCTTTTGGACATAACTGATCAGATCGAGGCTAAAAAGCAGCTTGAAAGATCTTTAAAGGAAAAGACCGTTCTGTTGCAGGAAGTGCATCACAGGGTCAAGAACAATCTTGCAATGATAAATTCACTTCTCTCAATGCAGGAGAGAAGTGCAGAAAATAAGGATGTCATAAATTCACTTCGTGAGGCCGAGTCAAGGATATTTTCAATTGCGGTTGTACATGAGGGATTGTATAAATCGGATTCGATATCCACAATATCCGCACAGAATCACTTTGCAATGCTTGCAGGTGAGATTGTAAGCAACTATAACCCCAAAGGGGAGATATCCCTTGATGTCAATGCTGGAGAATGCGGTCTTGGTTTATCCATTGCGATTCCTGTCAGCCTTGTTGTGAATGAACTTCTCACAAATTCCATCAAATATGCTTTTGAAGGCAGATATAAGGGTAAAATTTCAATTTATATGGACTGCCGGGGAGAAAGAACGAGGATGGTTATCTCGGATGACGGTGTGGGTATCCCCAAAGATTTTGATATTCATAAATCATCTTCTCTTGGGATGAGCCTTGTTAGAAACATTGTCGAGATGCAGCTTGAGGGGGATATTAGTCTGATAAGGGGCGAGGGGACAAAATGGGTAATTACGTATCCTCATCACCGTAATTCAAAAAAATTAATTAATTAAGGTTAAACTGAGATAAAAATATAAATTACATTAATAACATGATTTTTTCTATGAAAATAAATTCTCTCAAAGAGAGAACATATGAGATTCTGGAGTCATTAAAGGAGGATGATCGGACATCCCGGTTATTTGAATTGTTTATTGTATTTTTGATATTTCTTAATGTCCTATTATTAATACTTGAAAGTATTGAGACATTTGCAGAACAGCATCTTATATTTCTGGCACTATTTTCAGTATTCAGTCTTTTTGTTTTCAGTATAGAGTATCTGTTAAGGTTATGGTCCTGCACGGTCAACCCTTCATATAAAAATCCTGTTTTTGGAAGACTAAAATGGGCATTAACTCCCTATGCGTTAATTGATCTGATTGTAATACTGCCGTTTTATCTTCTTGTATTCTTTGGTGTGGATCTTACAGGGCTTGTTATTTTGAGGGTTTTTAGGCTTTTTAAGATTATAAGATATTCAGAGTCGATAAATACGATAATCAGGGTTGTAAAAGCAGAGAAGGACACACTGATCACAACATACTTTGTTCTTTTTATAGTTTTGATTGTGGCTGCAACAATGATGTACCAGTTTGAAAATGCCGCTCAGCCCGAGGTTTTTTCCAATATTCCTGATGCTATGTGGTGGGGAGTTATAACTCTTACAACAGTTGGATACGGTGATATATATCCGGTAACTATCGGGGGAAGATTTTTTGGGGCTATTATTGCATTGATCGGAATCGGTATTTTTGCCCTCCCTGCCGGTATTTTAGCCTCGGGATTTTCAAGGCATCAGGAAGAGTTTGACAAAAAAAAGGATGAAGATGAGGTCTATTTATGTCCACACTGCAAAAAAGAGATTATGAAAAATGATCTTTGGCATAAGAAATAAATATTATTTTTATATTGGATTGGTATTTCCAGAACCCCCCAAGGTTATCGTGCATTATTATTTTTCGTTCGGAGTAATATTAGTCATGAATTGATTTGTTATCAGCGTTTTCTTATGACAATCTCACATGAGATGTCTCCATTACACATGTTGCGGTTAAAGTCAATCCTGTAATCAGGATTCAGACTATTTACTGCAGCTTTTGAATAATCCATGCAGAGTTTTTCTGTTCTCTGCGTGTCTGTACCCTTTTCGATGGCTATTCTCAGCATGGGACAGGAATTTGTTGTTATCCGGGTACAGTCCCCTGACTCTTTTATTAACTCAATTTCTGTTTCCGGACCTAATATTGACGAAGCAATTGCTGTATATGCCATTGCAACATCATATGAATCCTCAAGTCTGAAATTAAGTTCATCTGCAATTATACGCTGTTTTTTTCCTGCCTCTTTCCATATTTCACTCTCAGCTTCGTTAATCTCCCCGTCACATCTTCCGGCAGAAATAACCCTGAATTTTTCATCATATTCATAAGGAAAATAATCTGCGGCCTGTGCAGCTATTTTCCAGCGGATTTCTGCCGGTATTTTTTCATATGTTCTCTCCATCAATACCACCACCCTCAGGGGGTTTTGTCTTTTCATTTTCTGGTTTTTCGGGCTGATGACTGCTGAATCTTTGTTTTTGCCCGTTTTAAAGGCAATTATTATTTAAAGCATCAGAAGTTTTCTGCTCTTCTTAACCCTTGAATGCCCCCCGGCGGATAAGAAGGGTAGATGATCTTTTGGATAATTAAAGCTATGCCTTATGATAATATTGAAGAATATTTTTAATTGAGCCCTTAAGTAAAGAGCTGTATTGATTGTATCATATGGATATAAATAATTCAAAGCATAAAGGAGAACCCGTAAAGAGAAGGGCATTTATTGAAGATTTTTTTGAATATCCCTAAATTACCTTCTTATTGGTGTGATAAAAATGAGTCCTGTTGTGAGGCATGTGTCATTTTCCCCTTCAGCAAACGGAAGTCTCCGTTTTGCATTTAGAGATATCCCTGACTATCTGTTTGACTCTCTTAATGATGATATGAGTCTTGGCCCCATAAATCCTTATGATGTTGATAAAAGAATGGATTTTTTCCTCTCAATCCTGCCGGAAGAAGAATCTGGAAAATATATAGAGGTTGTGAAGGGGGAGACTGAAAAATTCTGGTCAGAGTCGGAAAAGTGCTGTGATAAGAGAATTCTCTGGTTTTCAAGGAGATCATCCTCTGAATATTCAGGTTTTCTTGAATATCTCTCGCGTGCGGATGATCTTTTCGATGTGGAAGTCGTTGATCTTACAGAAGGTATTGCTTCTGAGGGCCTGAATGACAGGTATGGGAGAACTATTTCTCCATATAGATATGTTCCTAACAGTATAGCGGAGCTGAGACCTGAGTGGCTTAGGGGGGCAGTAAAACTCTCACGGAAACTGAGTGAGCGTGAAACGGAATATTACTTTTCTGTATGGGATAAGTTAAAGAATGAAAATAGCAGCCTGAGGATCATATCCCGTGGTCAGCTGTACTCGGCATGTGATTTTGTTTATGATGATTTTATTTTAAAAATTGTGCCGCCGGTATGGATAAATGCGGCAAGGGTTGTTGGCGAGGCACTTGGCCTCTTATCAGAGGAGTACGCAAACTGCGGAGACACCTTTATTTACAGCAGACTGCTTTTCCTTCTTGATTCCGGTATTATTGAGGCAAAAGGTGACCGGAAAGCTATGCGTTCATTGAATATAAGAAGGATTATCTGAAAAAATATATTTTTTATCCCCCTGCAATCGGGGGAAATAATGATATTATATCCTCATCCTTTAATTTTGTTTCAAGTTTATCTATGAAATGGATGTTTTTTCCGTTTACCAGTATATTTACATAAGGTCTGATTACTCCGGATGATTCAAATAGTTCATTGAAAAGACCATCATATTTTTGTGTGAGTTCTTTTATGGTATCCCCTACTGTTGCTCCTTCTTTTATTTCAAGAATAAGCTCTTTATCCATCAATTTCCTCAGTGTTGCAAAGGATTTTATTGTAACCTTCATAACCTGCCTCTTTAAATGAATAGAGTATCCGGTTAATATTTATTGTTTACGGATTTTTAGAATATTATGTGGTGATACGGTTTAAAAAAATTTAATTTGGAATAAATGGTATAATCTGAATATTAACTGGTTTTCAGTTCATCTTTTACCAATTGTTGTTTCGCAAAAGTTGTCCCCTACACACATGTGCTTACTAAAACTTACCTCATAGTCTGAATTGAGGCTGTCCGCAGCACCTGCCCAGTATTCTGAGCACATCCTGCATGCATTCTTCGGATCCTGGCTGTATTTTTGCGAATTTTCTTTAAACGGGCAGCTTGTTGTAATTACAGTTGCACTGTCACCTCCGCCTGCTCTGACCTCTCCTTCCAGCTGTGGTCCGAATATTGCTGATGAAAGTGCACTAATTGTATTTGCGACCTGTTCTGCATTGTTCGTTTTACATCCGAGTTCTTTTGCAAGTATTCCCTGTTTTTTTCCGAATTCGTTCCAGATCTCTCTTTCTGCCTGTTCAAATTGTTCCGCTTTGTCAGCAGCAATCTTGTATATTGCATTTTCATATGCAAACGGAAGTTTGTCTGCACAGCGTGTTGCGATGTCCCAGCGGATTTCTGCCGGGATCTGGTTTAATTTTTCCATATATTTTTCCCCCATCTTAAGGTTCGGAACTGGTCATTTCTGCTAACTGAAATCTGTATATTTGATAGTCATCAAAAGTGATGATTTGCAATCTAATTATTCTTATTATGTCTTAATGCCTGTATTTCTGTGTGGTGTTCCTTCCCTCAAGATTAGATTCATTACAGGTTATTTGAATATATATGCTTTGTGTGATGGGGATTTTTTTGGATAGCTTCATCTTTCCCCATAAGAATTTGTGCGTTCCTGGCAACGAGAGGTCTTATAATAATTGTATTTTAGAAATGGGCATTTCTGGTTAAAAAAATAGGTTTAAAGTTTTATATTATCTGTGAGCGGCTTGCCTCTCCGAGTGCGTTATTGAAATCCGGGCCCTCTTTTTTTCTTGCCACCGTCACTTCCCTGACACCATCCTCGTGACCTATTCTTAAAAGTGCAGAGGCCGCCATTACTCTGTCAAATTCGTTTTTGTCTTCCTTTAATACCTTTATAAGATGTGGAACTGTTTTTGTATCCCCGATTTCCCCGAGTGCCCATGTTGCAGGACGTTTACCGCTGGAATTATTTTCAACTGCATTTAACAGCGTTTCCACTGCAGGTTTCCCTATGTTTGCAAGCACCATTGCGGCTTTCCATCTCTGGTTTATATCTTCACTTTCGAGTTTTTCTGCAAGCGGTATGACAGCCTCTGATTCAAATGAACACAAACTGTCCATTGCACATGTCGATTTGTAGATGTCTTTGTCCATTAAGATTTCAATTAATCCGGAAATATCCCGCTTTTCAATCATTTCCTTTATTTCTTTCATTTTATCACCCTGGTCTTCCCCTAAAATTCGTGGGTGTCTGTTAGTATGGGTATGAAAGATTAGATTTTTGCTTTTCAGGTCTGCATTGCAGGTTGCTCTCTATATATACCACTTTTGTATCGCTGATATGCAGAAGGATAATTTTGCTTTAAAAAAAGTTTATCCGTCTTTTTTATATCCCCGGATATTTTTTAGCTGTTCTGACATTCTCTTTTTGTTCTGCTTTTTTGAAAAGACAATATATTTATTAGTTATTGTTATGTATTACAATGGTGCCGGGGGGCCTTTGAATTAATAATATTATTATCCCGTTTCTGAAAGGGGGCATAAACAGTGGCGGGGATGTCTGATTTCAGTGCTGATGGAGAAACCATTTCAAAGCTGATGGGTATAATCCGCCGTCATTCAAAAGGCATATCAACATCAGGGATTTCGAGGGAGTCAGGGTTAAACCGTAATTCTGTCTCCAAGTACCTGGAAATCCTTGTGATTTTAGGTCACCTTGACGTAAATCCCATCGGGAATGCTAAAATCTATTCTGTGGCAAGAAGAGTTCCTGTTGTTAAACTGCTGGATAATGTTTCAGATTCTGTAATTCTCATTGACAGTGATGAGAAGATAAATTTTCTGAATAATTCCTATGCAGATCTTGCAAAGATAAAAAAGGATGAATTCTTATCTTTAAGTCTTGATGAGGCAAATCTGCCATATTTTCCTACTGAACTTTACTCTTTGGCAAGGGGATGCATTGCCGGCGAAAAACAGGATGATTTAGTCCGTTCTTACGGTATAATGGGTGATTTGCATTTAAAATTTCATTTTATCCCTGTTGTTTTTGGAAAAGGGCACAAAGGTGCGGCCGTAATAATTGAGAATATCTCACGGGAAAAGAAACTTGAATCATCTTTACATGAAATCAATAAAAAGTATTTTGAGCTTTTTAACAGTGCCGAGGTCTGCATTATTTTAAGTGATCCCTCTGTTGAGAGTTCTTCAGGGAAAATTATTGATGCAAATAATTTTGCCTGTAATTTTTTCGGACTCGAACGTGATCTTCTTGTCGGGATGAATACCGGAGATCTGCTGCATAGTCTGAGACCTGCCAAAATTTCAGGCGATTGTCTTTTAGGGGCTGATGTGATAAGTTATGAGGGTTTAATCAAGAAAAAGAACAGCCCCGATGTTAAGGTGTCTGTTGATTTGCATCAGTTTTTTAACGGGATTCAAAACCTGGAATTTTTCATTATCCGTGATCTGACAGAAACCGGGTTTAATGAGGATATTAAGGAAAAATATGAGGGTAAGCTTAAAAAAATTACCTCAACTGTTACAGAGTTTGCGGACGCTTTTGATGGTGGTGAACTGTACAGGACAATATCGCGTCAACTTGCGCTAACAATCCCGAAATCCCTCGTAATTGTCGGGATTCCGTGGGCAGGCGAATATGGTTCTCTGTTTTATTTTTCGGATTCAATGGATTATTTTGAGAAGGATTTGGATTCAATAATCAGGATATATTCTCCGGATTTATCAGATTACTCTTCCAAGAGTTCGTGCGGGAGCCTTGTATGTCTGAATGATATAATAAGAAATACTGTTTTAAGCGAGACTCCGGAGGGCAACCAGGAGGAGTTATTTTCAATATTAAATATGTACAGAATTTATCTCTCAGTTTTTACCTGCTGTGAATCACATTCCGGCTCAATTATGGTGTGCCTGCCGGGAGACAAAGAGATTGCTCCCGGAGACCCAATTTCTGAATTTATAAGGTTTTCATCTTTAATTGCGGCGAGAAATGCAGAGGTTGAAATCCTTAAGGCTGAAAAATCCGTTTTTGAGAAGAAGCTTTTGTATCTGAGGAAAAACCTGATCAGGATCAACGATGTCACAAATTCCGAAGTGGTGGCCCGCGTTTATGCAGAGAGGGCATTTCAGGAGAGAGTGGATCTTCTATTTGGCTGTTTTGAGATTATGGATTTCTCTGTTGCTGGTGTTGATCAGGAGGGCAAAATCAGGCAGATCAACACAATATTCAGCAGTGTTTTAGGTTATGATGAGAATGAAGCCCTTGAGAAAAGCTGGGCAGAACTTCTTTTCAGGGATGAGGCATTTGACGAGGCTTTGTATTTTCAGCAGAGATCATCTGACAGGTTTTCTAAAAAACCGGTATTTTCAGGGTCTGTAATATGCAGGGACGGATCTGTTAAGGACATGGTATGGGTTGGTTTTGGTCTTTTAAACGGGATGTCGGGTGAAAAACCATTTTTCCTCATCGGAGAGGAGGCTCCCGGCGACTCAATTCTGAAACTTTTCGGGTATTGATTAATTCAAAAGAATTTTTTGAAAAGATTCATTTAAAGGACGGATATTTTAATGACCTTTGTCTGATTTCAGGTGAATTTCTATTTATAGAATATATGGTGTTTTAGAGCTAAAAAATTTTAAATTTCCCTGATAAATTATAATAACGCCGAGAGGGAGATTTGAACTCCCGCGGTGCGAACACCAGAGGCTTTCGAGGCCCCCGCCTTTCCGGACTAGACAATCTCGGCAAAAAACACTTTTAATTTCAAACTCTGACCAAATGCCGGCACATTCTAAAAAAGCCGCCATCCAATATCGTGATTTGACTATTTTCCGGAATGTAATTATTGCTGATTAACAAAATAAGGGTTTTCATTAGCGGTGATCCTGTGCCTGTTTAGTTTTCCTGAAAAATAAGGCTGGAAAGCCTTCAGGCTTTCTTTTGTTAGAAAAAACATCTGGTATATTTTCAGCTATCCGCCCTTTCGGCAGATATGTAGTTCTCTCTTGGGCCTTCATCCTTTCTTTCAATCTGAGGCTCTTCGAGTTCCGGCCATTTGAGGATATTCCCGTCACTGTCCCTGAGCGGAATCGGCGGGTGGCTCTTTTGTGTTAAAAGTGATACGACAAACATTGCAATACCGCCCATAATCACCGGCACGAAGGTGAAGAAGATCATCCACTCATTGTCAGCAGGTACAAGTGTAATCTCGCCTGACTGGATTGAAAGGATGGCTCCTCCTACCAAAACCGTCAGAAATCCTGACAGCATTGATGCAACTGCCCCGGGAGTATTTGCCTTCTTCCAGAAAAGGCCGCATACAAGAGTCCAGAAAAGGCATGCAAACAGCAGGGTGAATCCAAAAATCATCAGGTCATAAAGTCCCGGTGCAATGAAACTTATCAGGATACAGAGCAGTCCGATGGCAACAACAAGGCGCCTTGTAAATCTTAACACATCGCCCTGTTCCCGTGATTTGTCAGAAACGGCACCGTGTACGAAATCTGTTGAGATAACCGCCGCAGATGCGAAAATTGCAGAACTTGCAGTTGACATAATTGCCGCCATCAGTGAACCTACAAAGAGTGCCATAAGCCAGGGATTCAAAAGTTCCTTTGCAAGAAACGGAATAATAAGTTCAGGATCGGATGCCAGAACCGAAGGGTCCATAAGTCCGGTCTGAACCATTACAATGCCCAGGAGCCCAAGGAAGATCGGGCCGATTCCCGCAACCCAGTAGAGTCCGGCACCAAGTGCAAGACCCTGTTTTGCAGACTTATCATCCCTCGCACAGAATACACGCTGTGAGATGTCAAGCGATGCAAGGCTTCCAAATCCCATACCGCACCAGGCAGCAAACCACACCAAAAATCCCGTGATGCTCCAGTCAACTCCGCTCGGAGATGCATCTGAGGGAAGGAATGACCAGAAATCCTCGGGTGTGTGTGTCGCAATAACGTCCATACCGCCAACATATACAATGCCTGTGGGGATTAAAATTGCAAGACCGATGAGAATAAGAACCATCTGTATATTGTCAGTCCAGATAACCGCAAGCATTCCTCCAAGATAGGTATAAATTATTACAATTGCTCCCGCAATAAGTGAACTTTCAAAAGCAGGGAGTCCGACCATCACATTCAGTATCTTCCCGATTGCAAGAATTTGAACCGCCGTCCAGAATATCAGTGTCGGGAGGGATAGAATTGATGCGACAGCAGCTCCTCTTTTGCCGTATCTCAGATAATACATCTCACCAAGTGAGGCAATCTTCATCTTCCTGAGAATCGTCACGAAGAAAAATGCCATCAATAAAAGCGTAATCCCGGATGCCCACGGGTCCGCTATTGTTCCAAGTAAATGACTCTGATATGCAGCGCCTGCACCTCCGAGGAGTGTTCCTCCACCCCAGAATGTTGCAAACAGGGTGCCGCCGATGAGTACGGGGCCTACATTTCTGTTTGCAATAAGGTAACCCTTAGCACTTTCAACACTACCCCTTCTCTGTACAATAAATCCTATTGCAAGCATCGAGATGAGGTAAATTGCTATCACAAAAACTTCTATTCCCATTAAACAGATCATAAAAAATTTTGATTTCTGATATTTGAGGATTTTGGAAATGAATGTTAAACCTATAAATAGCTTTTTTAATTTGGAATGGTCATATAAAGCCCAAAAATTAAAGTTTTTGTGATAATTTCGGATAAAAACGGAATAATTAAAAATGCCCGTTTTAAAAAAAGCCTGGTTTTTGAACGTGAAATCAAAAATTAAGTGTGCGTCTGTTTTAAAAAGTTATTATGTAAGAAATTTAAGCTTATTTTACAATAATCTAAATAAATGGAAAATCAATTATAAATATACTTGATTATGTATTTCTTATGAATATCAGAATCAGTATATTATAAAATCATTTTTGAAATCTTCAAATGACATTTTGGTCTTTTAAAAAACAGAAAAAAATTGGAAGAAAAAATTAGTTGAATTTGTCTTTTACGCTGTTTAATTCATCAATAGAATTAATTGTAACGTATGATGGTACAACAAGGCCTACCTTTGCACCCTCAAGATTCTTGCGGACAAGAACAAGATCGTCTTCATATTTTTCATAGTAGCTTGCCTGTGTTGCCGGAAGCCATGCAGAAATTGTGCAGTCGACATCTCCGTCTGCCACTGCCTGATAAAGAGGACCTGCGTCAACAGCGGAAATCTTCACATTGAATCCTGCTTTTTCAAGAACAATCTTCAGGACATTTGTGCTTGCAATTTCAGAGTCCCAGAGAACGTATCCGACAGAGACTTTCTCCCCGTCACCGATGATGTCTCCGATCCATCCGGAAACGGTTTCCTGGTTATTATCAATCCATTCCTGTGCAGCTTCGGTGTCCTTTTTGCCCTCCTCAATGCTGAGCATGACAGACTCCATGTCTTCAGCTTTCCAGTTGAATCTTTCCAGAATTGAGTAAAGGCCCGGTTTGTCTGCCTTTAGATCCTTTCTTGCAAGAGTTCCGATATACTCCTCTCCACCGTAAACACCTTTTGGATCATCGAGATACTTCAGATCATATCTTGCAAACATCCAGTGTGGTGTCCATCCGGTGACGACTATCCATTTCTCTTCTTTAATTGCCTTGGTAAGCTCTGATGCCATTCCGGCACTGCTGCTTGATACAAGTGTATAATCAAGGCCGTATGTGTCGATTGCCTCTTCGGTATGGATCATTATACCTGCACCTGGTTCGATTCCGATAATCTTACCTTTGTCTGCTTTTGTGCTCTGGTCTCCGCTTTGTGTACATCCTGCACTGATTACTGCCAGAATTGCCAGTACCAGCACTATGCCTGTTAATAATTTTTTATCAATCATAAATATCACCAGTTTTTGAATAATTTATCAAACGCCTTTCCGCCTTTTTTTATAAAAAAAGAGAAAGGAATTTTTAATTTTGGGTGGGGGGCACACTAAAAAATTTAATGTGCCGGGGTTTCTGAATATGCTATACTCTGTGTAAGCCTGTCGAGAATAATCGCAATTATCACGATTGCAAGGCCTGCCTCGAAACCGGTTCCTATGTCAACTCTCTGGATACCATAGAGAACAAGATATCCAAGACCCTGTGCACCGATCATTGATGCGATCACTGTCATTGAAAGTGCAAGCATAATGCACTGGTTTACTCCTGCCATTATAGTCGGCATTGCAACCGGAATCTCCACTTTTGAAAGTTTCTGAAGCGGTGTTGCACCAAAAGCATCTGCAACTTCAGAAAGCTCTTTTGGAATCTGCTTGATCCCAAGACTTGTAAGTCTGATTGCGGGAGGCATTGAAAATATAACAGTTGCAATAACACCCGGAACTTCTCCAAGACCAAAGAAGATCACAGCAGGTATCAGGTAGACAAAGGAAGGCATTGTCTGCATGAAATCCAGAATAATCTTCACGGGCTTTTCAAACTCAGATTTCTTTGCCGTGAGAATTCCGGAGGGGATTCCTATGACAAGGGAAATCACTGTTGCAACTATTACAAGTGCGAGTGTCTGAACAGACGAATCCCATAATTCAAGATTCCAGATTAAAAGCATCCCCAAAAAAGCCATAACCGGAATTTCGAGGACGGTGAAAATCTCCTTTTGATTTAATTTTTTAATATTTTTGCCCCTGAGTCCCGGAAGAGCCAGAAGACCGGCTATAATAATCATTAATAAAGCCGGGGGTATCATACTCAGAAATAAATACGTTGTATCTATAAGAAGCGATACAAAATCTGTTATTGCATCCAGAGCCCAGCCAAGATTTTGCTGGATCCATTCAACAATACCCTCAACAGCATCCCCTACCGGAAGTTTTGGAATATCTGACATTATATCTCAGCCTCCTTTCCTCCAAGAGCCGCGAGAACACTGCCCCTTACAATAATACCCTTCATTTTTCCTGTTTCGTCAGTCACTGCAACAGGATATCTGCTGTCTGCAATGATTGGTATGACTTCATTTAACGGAGTATCCGGCCTGACAACAGGTATGTCGCGGATAATTATCTCATGAAGTTCTTTTTTCTCTTTGGCAGCTATTACTGTGTCATCCACCATTATGAGTCCCTCAAGACGGCGGTTTTTTCCGACAACGTATGTGCTCGAAATACCAAATTCCTTCATCAGATGTAATGCAACATTTGGTCCTGCATTTATTCCGACGAGTGGTTCGGGTTTTTTCATGACGTCTTTTGCTGTAAGAACCCTTGATATGTTGACGTCTTCGACAAATCTCTCGACATATTCATTCTCAGGACTGGTCAGAATCTCCTCGGGAGTTCCAATCTGGATTATCTCCCCGTCTTTCATCAGGGCAATTCTGTCACCGAGTTTTAGGGCTTCGTCAAGATCGTGTGTTACAAAAATTATTGTTTTGTCCAGTCTGTCTCTAATCTCAATAAGTTCATCCTGCATATCCCTTCTGATAAGCGGATCAAGTGCTGAGAAGGCTTCATCCATTAAGAGAATCTCTGGTGAACTTGCAAGAGCCCTTGCAAGTCCCACTCTCTGTTTCATTCCGCCTGAAAGCTGTCCAGGATAATTATCTTCATATCCTTCAAGACCAACGAGCTTTAGTGCCTCTTTTGCCTGTTCATTTCTTTTTTCCTCAGGCATACCCTGTATTTCAAGGCCGAATGCAACATTGTCAATTATGCTTCTGTTAGGCAGGAGTGCAAAATTCTGAAAAACCATGCCTGTCAGGTGTCTCCTTGCCTCAATTAGTTCATCTTTGCTGAGTTGTGTAATATTCTTGTCAGCAATCTCAATTGTTCCTTTTGTTGGCTCTATCAGTCTGTTCAGGCATCTTAGTATTGTTGATTTTCCTGATCCTGAAAGACCCATTATGACGAACGTTTCACCTTTGAATACTTCAAAAGATACGTTTTTCAGAGCAACAATATGATTTGTTTTTTCAAAAATCTGTTTTTTGGACAATCCCTTTTCAATAAATTTTAATGCATTTTTTGGCTTTGTGCCGAAAACCTTAGAAACATTGTGTACTTTTATAATTGTGCTGTTAATAATAATGTCCGTTTTTTCCGGATCCTGATCTTCCAAATAATCACCAAAATTTAATTTTAATCTGCATTTAACAGTTATCTTATCAATATAATATAACACTATTGATGTTAGGCAAACCAAAATCCTTTGATTTATGGAGATTTTGCGGATTGTGTCGCTATAAATCGTTATTTTAAGGGTGGAGAGCAATTTGTTCTGCTTATGGGGGGAGGAGGATCGTTAATATGCGATATGCCGGATAATCTGACATTTTTTAAAAATGGGCCGAATTTTTGGTTTTCTTCAATTCTGAAATTTAAAAAATGTGGTAAAAAGATCACTATGTGAGCTTTAATATTATCTGGTCGATTATTGCAGGGTTGTTCTCATTCTGCTATTTGTTTTAATATTATGGTGACCATTAAATTTTCAGTGAGTATCATGCGAAGTGACGATGTAAAATCCGGATATGTCAGAGCTCCCAACAGGTCTCTGATCCGTTCTCTTGGAATTACCCAGGGGGAGATGGAAAAGCCCTTTATCGGGATTGCAAATTCATGGAACACTATAGTTCCCGGTCATACACACCTGAGGGTTTTGGCAGAACGGGTACGTGAAGGGATATCTGCGGGAGGCGGTGTTCCTTTTGAGTTTAACACCATTGGAATATGCGACGGAATTGCGATGGGTCATGAGGGGATGAGGTACTCTCTTCCTTCAAGAGATAATATAGCTGATTCTGTTGAGCTTATGGTACAGGCTCACAGATTTGATGCCCTTGTCTGCCTTTGCACATGCGACAAAATTGTTCCCGGGATGCTGATGGCTGCTGCAAGATGCAATATCCCTGCAATTGTCATTACAGGCGGGAATATGCTTCCCGGTTACAAGGACGGATGCGAATTATCCCTTATTGATGTGTTTGAGGGTGTGGGTAAGGTTGCAGCCGGAAAGATGACTGAGGAGGAATTGACAGAGCTTGAGTCATGTGCAATGCCGGGCTGCGGAAGCTGCCAGGGTCTTTACACAGCAAATACTATGGCATGTATGACAGAGGCAATGGGTATGTCCCTTCCCGGTTGTGCTGCCATCCCTGCTGTTGAATCCGCAAAGCTTCGTATTGCATATGAGAGCGGAGTGAGATCTGTTGAGTTGGTGCAAGAAGATATTAGGCCCCGCGATATCATCACACTTGAGTCCATGAAAAATGCAGTCCGTGTCGATGTGGCTCTTGGGGGATCTACCAATACTGTTCTTCATTTAATGGCTATTGCAAAAGAGGCGGGCGTTTCTCTGTCGCTTGATGACTTCAATAAAATAAGTGACGAGGTACCTCATATCTGTTCCATGCAGCCTGGCGGGCCCCATTCAATGCAGGCGCTTTATCGTGCGGGAGGTATTCCTGCAGTATTTTCGCAGATTAAGGGATATCTGTCTGATGTCGGGACGGTTTCCGGAAAAAGTGTTTATGATATTGTCAAAACGGTGAGGAGTATCGATGAATCTGTCATTAGATCTCCTCAGGACCCTTTTCATGCAGGCGGTGGTCTGAGAATATTAAAAGGAACTCTTGCTCCTGATGGTGCGGTTATTAAATCCGCGGCAGTAAATGAGTCGATGTGGGTGCATAAAGGTCCTGCAAGGGTTTTTGACGGAGAAAAAGAGGCGATGGATGCGATTATGGCCCGGAGTATAAATGAGGATGATGTGATTATAATCCGTTACGAAGGTCCGAAGGGAGGGCCGGGGATGCCTGAAATGCTCTCTCCAACATCAGCGCTGATGGGACTTGGATATACCAGAGTTGCACTCGTTACAGACGGCCGTTTTTCAGGCGGTACAAGGGGTCCCTGCATCGGTCATGTTGCTCCGGAGGCCGCAAAAGGAGGGCCGATAGGACTTGTTCGGGAGGGCGATCTGATAGATATCAACCTGTTTGAGAGGCGGCTGGATCTGGATGTTGAGCCGGATATACTCGATGAGAGGAGGAAAAAACTGATTCCAAAGGAGAAAGAGCTCTCCGGCGTTCTTGCAAGATATGCCAGGCTTGTCGGTCAGGCTGACAGCGGTGCTGTTTCAAAATAAAAAATATTTTTTTGACACTCCGTTTTGCGCGTATGATCAATCTCCATCAAAATACCGGCAATATGACGTTATTTTTTCAGCGACCCCCCTTTTGTTGAACCCATGAGCCCTGTTTTTTGCCAACCTTTATATGTCACGGAAGACCACTTTGTAAGGCCGAAGTATTCCGGATACAAACCACGCAACGAAGCGTGATTTGAAATCGCGGGGAATATCTACGGAGAAAAAAGATGTGTGGATTAATATGCTAAGCATGTTTGTTCCCGTCTTTCTCTGAGAACGAAACAACAGGGTTTATATGTGAATAAATCCCATGTTGTTATCTCGATTCTTTAATGGAGAGCCAAAACCACTCGGATGGGAGTGTTGGTTCTGACGTTGGCATTGGCAATGCGGAAATTTGTTTAATAACCGCTAATTCCTTTTGTGAATGAAATTACAAAAATAACGATAGTGTGCCGAAGTGAAACGTATCTTCAAAATTAATTCTGGTTGATCCTGCCAGAGGTCACTGCTATCGGGGTTCGATTAAGCCATGCGAGTTGAGAGGGTTAAGACCCTCAGCGGACTGCTCAGTAACACGTGGATAACCTGCCCTAAGGTGGAGGATAACCCCGGGAAACTGGGGATAATACTCCATAGGTCAGAGATACTGGAATGTTCTTTGACCGAAAGTTCCGGCGCCTTAGGATGGATCTGCGGCCGATTAGGTAGTTGTTGGGGTAGTGGCCCAACAAGCCTGTAATCGGTACGGGTTGTGGGAGCAAGAGCCCGGAGATGGAATCTGAGACACGATTCCAGGCCCTACGGGGCGCAGCAGGCGCGAAAACTTTACAATGCAGGAAACTGTGATAAGGGAACCCCGAGTGCCCGTATACGCGGGCTGTCCAGGTGTTTAAAATGCATCTGAAGAAAGGGCCGGGCAAGACCGGTGCCAGCCGCCGCGGTAATACCGGCGGCTCGAGTGGTGACCGCTTTTATTGGGCTTAAAGCGTTCGTAGCTTGACCTTTAAGTCTCTTGGGAAATCCGCCGGCTCAACCGGCGGGCGTCTAAGAGATACTGTTGGTCTAGGGATCGGGAGAGGTGAGAGGTACTCCGGGGGTAGAAGTGAAATTCTGTAATCCCCGGGGGACCACCGATGGCGAAGGCATCTCACCAGAACGACTCCGACAGTGAGGAACGAAAGCTGGGGGAGCGAACCGGATTAGATACCCGGGTAGTCCCAGCCGTAAACGATGTGCGTTAGGTGTACTGGTGACCACGAGTCACTGGGGTGCCGAAGGGAAACCGTGAAACGTACCGCCTGGGAAGTACGGTCGCAAGGCTGAAACTTAAAGGAATTGGCGGGGGAGCACCACAACGGGTGGAGCCTGCGGTTTAATTGGACTCAACGCCGGGAAGCTCACCAGATAGGACAGCGGAATGATAGCCGGGCTGAAGACCTTGCTTGACCAGCTGAGAGGAGGTGCATGGCCGTCGTCAGTTCGTACTGTGAAGCATCCTGTTTAGTCAGGCAACGAGCGAGACCCACGCCAACAGTTGCCAGCATATTCTCCGGAATGATGGGGACACTGTTGGGACCGCCTCTGCTAAAGAGGAGGAAGGAATGGGCAACGGTAGGTCAGCATGCCCCGAATTATCTGGGCTACACGCGGGCTACAATGGTCAGGACAATGGGTAACGGCGCTGAAAAGCGTAGTTAATCTCCTAAACCTGCCCTAAGTTCGGATTGTGGGCTGCAACTCGCCCACATGAAGCTGGAATCCGTAGTAATCGCGTTTCAAAATAGCGCGGTGAATACGTCCCTGCTCCTTGCACACACCGCCCGTCAAACCACCCGAGTGAGGTTTGGATGAGGCTGTGGTTTTTGCCGCAGTCGAATCTAGGTTTCGCAAGGGGGGTTAAGTCGTAACAAGGTAGCCGTAGGGGAATCTGCGGCTGGATCACCTCCTAATGAAATCCAAAAGGATGTGAATAGCGGTTATTAAACAAACTGTAAAATTGCCAATGTCAATACGAATATAAGAGAAAGTCGGGCTCATAGCTCAGCTGGAAGAGCGCGGCGTTTGCAACGCCGAGGCCAGGGGTTCAAATCCCCTTGGGTCCACTTAAAAACGAGTTACTTTCGGTAACTGGTTTTTACCGATGCACCCGGAAATGTGAATTACCGGGGAAGGACTGAGAGTCATTTACGGCGACGCAAGTGACTCTGTGATGTCATGTATAGGACGTATACACAAGACGTTAAATGGATTTTAGCGGTTAAACCGATAATGCTGAATTACATTTAGCCTGCCAGTGAATGGCTCGGTTCGAGTGCCGATGAAGGGCGTGCCAAGCTGCGATAAGCTCCGGGAAGACGCAAGGAGTCTATGATCCGGAGATCCCCGAATGGGACATCCTGCTTCCTTTTAGGAAGCGATCCTTTTGGATCGGCAACCTCCCGAATTGAAACATCTTAGTAGGGAGAGGAAGAGAAATCAATCGAGATGTCGTTATTAAAGGCGATCGAAAGCGACAGAGTTCAAACTGAATCCCGTTCGCGGGAGATGTGGTGTTGAAGGCTCACCGTTCGGGCATTAGATTCGAAGTGGAATTTGTTCTGGAACGTCAAACCAAAGAGGGTGACAGTCCCGTACACGTATGTTTCTTTTGTCCTGGTGATGTCCTGAGTATCGTGGGTTGGAAATCTCGCGAGAATCTGGGGGTCATCAACCTCCAAAACTAAATACTCCTCGAAACCGATAGCGCAATAGTAGCGTGAGCGAAAGCTGAAAAGTAACCCTGGAAAGGTGGTGAATAAGTGCCTGAAACTGGTAGGTGATAGTGTGTTATGGCGTGAAAGGATCTTTGTATCGAAAGAATCAGTCGTGAGGCTGTAGTATGGGATACATTGCCGGCGTCATAACTTACGTTTTGAAGAACGGGCCAGAGAGTTTATTCTATTGGCGAGGTTAACCTTACGGGAAGCCGAAGCGAAAGCGACATGTCCGTAGTTTTTACATGGGACGGCGTATTAAAAGTGCGTGGAGTCGATAGGATAAGACCCGAAGCCCAGTGATCTATGCGTGGGCAGGCTGAAGGGTGACGAAAGTTGCGTGGAGGGCCGAAGCGGTATTGATATGCAAATCATTCGTGTGACCTGCGTATAGGGGTGAAAGGCCAATCGAACTGGGCATCCGCTGGTTCCTCTCGAAACATGCCGTAGCATGACCTGAGCAGAGGTAGATGGTGAGGTAGAGCACTGATTGTGGGAGTTGGGGGAGAAATCCCTTACCCTGCTGTCAAACTCCGAATTCCCCATCGCCGTAGAAGCTTGGAAGTCCGCACTACGGGGTAAGCTTGTAGTGCGTAAGGGAGACAACCCAGACCGTGGTTAATGTCCCTCAGTGTAGGTTAAGTGTAAACACTAAATGATGTCCTAGGTCAAAGACAACTGGAAGGTCAGCTTAGAAGCAGCTATCCTTCAAAAAGTGCGTAACAGCTTACCAGTCGAGATTTAGGGCGCAGAAAATGGACGGGGCTCAAACCTACCACAGATACCACGGACCACAGCAATGTGATGGCGTAGAGAGGCGTTGTGCATGGGTAGAAGCAGGGATGTAAGTTCCTGTGGACCGTGTAGAAATGAGAATTCTGGCATTAGTAGAAGCATAGTTGGGTGAGAATCCCAACCGCCGAAGGGGCTAGGTTTCCTCGACAATGTTCGTCAGTCGAGGGTTAGTCGGTCCTAAGTTGTACCGTAACTCGAGTACAGCGAAAGGGAAACAGGTTAATATTCCTGTACCATCTGTCAATAATCCTGACGCTTCCGGATATGCTTTGCAGGGCTGTCGCCCTGTCTAATCGTATAAGCTCCTGGAGAACCGTAATGGTGAGAATTGAGTGAAAGCGTGATGGAGTAATAAAGCAAATTCCCGGAGCCCGTGAAAAGGGGACAAGATGTCCGTACCGAGATCTGACACAGGTGCCCCTAGCTGAGAAGGCTAAGGCGTGTCGGTTTAATTGTGTTTAGGGAACTCGGCAAAATAGCCCCGTAACTTTGGAATAAGGGGTGCCTGCCCAGTGATTGGGCAGGTCGCAGTGACCAGGGGACTCCGACTGTCTAATAACAACATAGCAGACTGCAACTCCGAAAGGACTAGTATAGTCTGTGATTCCTGCCCAGTGCAGGTATCTGAAAACCGGGTACAACCGGACGAAGGACCTGTAAACGGCGGGGGTAACTATGACCCTCTTAAGGTAGCGTAGTACCTTGTCGCTTAATTGGCGACTTGCATGAATGGATTAACGAGAGTCCTACTGTCCCAAACACAAGTCCGTTGAAGATTTTATCCTAGTGCAGAGGCTAGGGCCTCCATATGGGAAGTGAAGACCCCGTGGAGCTTTACTGCAGCCTGTCGTTGTGTTACGGTATTCCTTGCGCAGTGTAGATGGGAGACATCGAAGCTGCCCTCGTGGGGGCAGTGGAGTCGCAATCTGAGACACCATCCTTGGTTTACTGTAACACTAACTCTCTTTGAGAGGACATCGGTAGGTAGGCAGTTTGGGTGGGGCGCCACACCCTCGAAAAGATATCAAGGGTGCCCCAAGGTCAACTCATGTGAGTCAGAAACTCACAGGAGAGTGTCAAGAGCAAAAGTTGGCCTGACGCTGATACGAATAGCAAGTATCTGCGAGAGGAAACTCGGGTCTAACGAACCAATACGCGCTTTTGATGAGTGCTATTGACGACAGAAAAGCTACCCCGGGGATAACAGAGTCGTCGCCGGCAAGAGCACATATCGACCCGGCGGCTTGCTACCTCGATGTCGGTTCTTTCCATCCTGGCTGTGCAGCAGCAGCCAAGGGTGAGGTTGTTCGCCTATTAAAGGGGATCGTGAGCTGGGTTTAGACCGTCGTGAGACAGGTCGGTTACTATCTATATGGAGTGTTGGAAGTCTGAGGGTAAGACGGAAATAGTACGAGAGGAACTTTCCGTCGTCGCCACTGGTAGACCGGTTGTCCGACAGGGCAGTGCCGGGTGGCTACGCGATAAGGGATAAAAGCTGAAAGCATCTAAGCTTGAAACCTGACCCTAAAAGAGACTTCGTTATAGGACACGAGTAAAAGACTCGTTTGATAGACTTGGGATGTACGCACGAAGGCAACGACGTGTTCAGTCCACAAGCACTAACGTCCGATAATTCAGCAAAGGAATAACCGTTAAAGTCCAGACGAAATCTTGTGTATACGGTCCTTATGGCCAAGGTGGCGGAGCGGCCACGCGGTCGCCTGCAGAGCGACTACACCCCGGTTCAAGTCCGGGCCTTGGCTTCCTGAATAACTTTCGCAAGAAAGTTTGAAGGTACAGGAAATCTGTGATTTCCGAATCGCGAAATTTCCTGTTCAATTGCGGCCATAGCAGTGGGGCAACACCCGGACTCATTTCGAACCCGGCAGTTAAGCCCACTTACGTAGGACGTTGTACTGAGATACGAGAGTTCTCGGGAACCGTCCAACGCTGCAATTGTTCTGCTAGAAGATTTGAGTCTTTTTTGTTAAGTTTTTTTAATTGTAGTGCAAACTTTTGTAAAATTAGTCTTGGTTTTTAATTTTGTAGTGTGAAATCTGTTAAAATTTTCAGGTTGAACATCATGTTCCACATAATACATCATGGTTGAAACGATGATAAGCAGAAAAAGGAGCAGTTGATATCAGATTTGAAAGAAAAAAGATAAAAATATAGATTTATAACAGATTTAGCTAAGGAATTTTCCTAAACGTGCTGAATTTATCAGCACTGCAAGGGTTGCTACCTGATGTCCTATTGCCCCAATTGAGGGGGTAATGATTCCGGTGCCTGCAAGCAGTACCATCAGCCCGCTTAACCCCATGGCAAAGATGACATTATACTTAATTATCTTTGTAGTTCTTTTTCCAAGTCTGATAAAGTCTGCAAGTGATTTTAACCCGTTCCTTAAAAGAACAACATGCGAAGTCTCAAGAGCAACAGTATTTTCACGTGAACCTATACCGACACCCACATCCGCCTGTGCCAGTGCCGGCCCGTCATTAGTACCGTCACCAACGAAACATACTGTCATGCCATTTTTTTGAAGTGATTCAACCATTTCACGTTTTTGTGCAGGTAAAAGACCTGAATATACATTTTCATCCTTTATTCTGCATTTTTTGGATATCGAATGTGCAACCGCCTCATTGTCACCGGTGAGCATTGAAATATTTTTGATACCCATCTTTTCAAGAGTCTCAATAGTTTCTGCTGATTCAGGTCTGATTGTGTCTTCGATGCCCAAAATTCCAATAATTTCATTATTTCTGGAGATTATTACAGAAGTAATTCCGGAATTTGACATCTCATCAGTTTTTTGGTGTACATCTTCAGAAACCCGTATTCCTGAATTTTTGATAAAGTGGATGTTTCCTGCAAATACCTTTGAACTTTCAGATTCAGCCTCTATTCCAAGGCCGGCGTGAAGATTCATTTGGGAGTATTTTTCAGTTTCAATTCCGTTTTCAGTGGCATAACTGACAATGGCTTTTGCTATCGGGTGTTCTGATCCTGTTTCCGCCCCTGCCGCTGTTTTTAAAAGTCCGGCTTTTGACTCACCGTTAAATGTGATTATTTTGGCAACTCTCATCTGTCCGCTTGTGATGGTGCCTGTTTTATCCAGAAGGATTTCATCAATTTTGTCAGCCGATTCAAGATACTGGCCGCTTTTAATCAAAATTCCTTTCTTTGCACCGGCACCGGTTGCGGCAAGAATGGCCGAGGGTGTCGCCATTAAAAGTGCACACGGGCATGCAACGATTAAAACTGTAATTGCCCTCTCAATACTGCCTGTAAACAGCCAGACAAAAATAACAATCACAAGTATCAGAGGTGTATATATTTTTGCAAACCTGTCAATGAACGGATGGGACGGAGGCCGCCTTTGTTCTGCCTCTTTTACAAGCTTTACAATCTTTGAATAGGTTGAATCCTCGCCTTTTTTAAGGACAGTAATTTCAACCGAACCGTTTTGGTTGACAGTGCCTGAAAAAACGGCTTCTCCTTCCTGCTTTTCAACGGGAATACTCTCTCCGCTCAGGCATGATTCGTCAATGCTGGTGTTTCCGAGAACTATTTTTCCGTCTGCCGGAACAATATCCCCTGGTCTTACGAGTACTGTGTCCCCCACATTAATCAGGTTTACAGGCAGTTCAACAAATTGTCCTTCTTTTTTTACAAAAGCGTACCGGGGATTTCCCTTTGCAATCTTTTCAATGTCCCTTTTTGATCTGTTGTAGGCATAGCTTTCGGCAATCTCACCAATTGCCATTATAAAACCGACTTCTGCCGCAATCGTGTATTCACCTACCGCGACTGCGGCGACAATCGCAAGTGCTGCGAGTTCACATACATTTCTTTTGCCTTTTAAAAGTCCCCGTAGTGCATTTGATATAATAGGAATTCCTGTAAACACAAGTGAGAGTATTGCGATGAATGCAATGACTTCCGGTTTGAGAAGTCCGAAAAACTCTCCCAAAACTATTGTTATTATCAAAATACCGGCTGTTGTAAATCTGATTATCTCATGAACAAACCTGTCTTTACCGGTGTTGGTGTGTCCGCATCCACACCCGCATCCTGTGTTTTTGTCATGTGAATGATCATGAGCACAGCAGTTCTCCTTACAGCTGTCTTCATGATGGTCTTTATGTAACTGTGATTTCTCTGTCATTATTTCACTGATCTGTAAATTAGATATTTTCGTTGATTTTTTCCAGAATTTCACTGAAATTTGAAATTTCATCTTCAGAAAGGACGGAAGAGATCTCCTTTGCAAGATTTAAGTGATGATTATGATGATCCAGAAATGCTTCCTGCCCTTTTTGTGTCAGTACTATTATGTACGATCTTCTGTCGTTTTCAGGCCTTTTTCTGACTGCATATCCGCCCTTTTCAAGCCTGTCTACTGTAATTGTCGTGGTTCCTGTTGTAACGCCGAGTTTCCCTGAAAGATCTTTCATATTCATGCTGCCGTAATGGCCGATCTTTTCAATTGCATGTGCCTCTGAAATTGTAAGCGGTCCCGACTGTATGACAGATGTCTCCCATGATGTTATCCTGTCGAAGAAATCCACCAGATTCTCATTTAATTTCTCAATCGTTTTCATAAGTGTCCCGTATATTTTGATCTTGTGATAGTTTGTATGTATGATAGTTTGAGATTCAAACTATTTGATGATATAGTTTTTAATAAGCCGGGAAAATATGTTTTTCAAAGACTTAGGGGCATATATGAAACGATTTTAAAATATTAAAAGTCAGAATCCGGTATTTTTAGCCTTCCATAACTTCCTGTACTCTGGGTAAAAATTATATAAATCCCCTGTATATAATCCGCTTATGCAGGGGTTAGTTGATCAAAAAATTATCATGGAAAAAGCAGAAGTGCTTTTTGAAAAATGCGGACAGGGAAATATATCAGGGATCGAAAAACATCTTATTTCGCTTGGTTTTATTCAGATGGGAGGAGATCCCCTGATGTTGTCCTTTGAAAATCCGGAAGCCGGACTTTCACTTAATATTGAGATCGATGAAGAAAAAAATGTCCACGGATATGAGATTTTGCCATATGGGGAGGGGGTAAAAAAACAGGAGAAGATCAGGTGGTGACCATAAAAGTCAGAATCGTCAGCACTAATGAACAATAACTCTCACATGACGGGGGGTTTCGTTATATATCATTCTCTCCATCTTTTTAATCCCGGAATGACTACTGAGTTCAGTTTTTTTGCCTCATCGTAGGGCATAACATTTATTTTATTGGCTTTTACCGCACTAAGTTCGATCATTTCGTTTACTGTAATGTCCGCCTGAAGAAATTCTCCTCTCATATAACAGTAACTACAGTAATGAGGCGATTTTGAGCCGTCCTTTTCAGTCCCCTGTTCATCAGAACTCTTTATCCGGATGCCGCATGACTGGCAGAACAGTTCTTCATTTTGTTCGTTCATTATAAATCCTCTTAATTTAACCCTTGGGATTTATGTGTATAAAAAAGTATATTGTGATTTTTCCGGAATTCCGGCCGGCAATTTATGCGGGTGACTTTTCATCCCTTTAAAAGATCTTCTGCAATCCATTCCCCGACATCAGATGTTTTAAGGTTGCCCTTCATATCCCTTGTTACCGCCCTTTCCTCTATGCTGTGTTCAATTGAAGACAAAACAGCAGCCGCTGCTTCATTCTCACCGAGGTGATCAAGGAGCATCGAGCCTGCCCAGATTGTCGCAAGAGGATTTGCAATATTTTTGCCTTTGTATTTAGGTGCAGAACCGTGTATGGGCTCAAACATCGAAGTTCCGTCAGGGTTAATGTTGCCTCCGGGTGCAAGACCAAGCCCTCCCTGGATCATTGCACCGAGATCTGTTATGATGTCACCGAACATGTTTGGGGTTACCAGAACGTCATACCACTCCGGGTTTTTAACAAACCACATCGTAACGGCGTCAACGAAGTTGAACTCTGTTGAAACATCAGGGTAATTTTTTGATACGTCATTGAAGACCTCACGCCAGAGTCCGTAAACATCTGTGAGCACATTTGCCTTGTCAACCGAAGCAAGTTTTTTACTTCTTTTTTCTGCAAGATCAAACGCGTATCTTATGACCCTTTCAGAACCTTTTTTGCTCAGCACCCCTATCTGGTATGCAAGTTCATCAGCGTCTGTCTCCACATCAAGCCCGAATTTAACACTATAGAGATCCCTGACTACCTTTAGCTCATTCTTTGTAACTCCTGATTTTACCCTTGATCCGATCCCTACGTAAAAGTCCTCGGTGTTTTCCCTCACAACCACAAAGTCGATGTCTTCGGGCTTCTTGTTTGCAAGCGGTGTTTCCACTCCTTTTAAGAGTTTTACAGGTCTCAGGTTTATATACTGGTCAAAGTAAAACCTGACCGCCAGGAGAATTCCTTTTTCAAGAACTCCCGGAGTTACCCTGTCATCCCCTATTGCGCCAAAATAAATGGCACGATAATTTGAGAGTTCCTTTAATTCATCCTCTGATATGAGCTGGCCTGTCGAAATATATCTTTCAGCCCCAACATCATATTCGTCCCATTCGATGTCAAATCCGAAACGCTCTCCGGCAGCATCAAGAACTTTTCTGCCTGCCGAGATTATTTCAGGCCCTATGCCGTCTCCGGGCAGACATGCTACTTTGTACATACAGATACCTCCTCCATTTCCTTTGCGTAGTTTACAAGACCTCCTGAATCTACAATTTTCTGCATAAATTCAGGAACCGGTTCAATTAAGAGCTTTTTATCGCCTGCTGTGATCACACCCTCTTTTAAGTTTACAGAAATACTGTCGCCGTCTCTTATTACATCGGTTTCCGGGCAGACTATTGGAAGAACACCGGTATTTATTGCGTTTCTGTAAAAGATTCTTGCAAAGGATTTTGCAACCACAAACCCGATACCGGCTCCTTTTAGGGCAAGGGGTGCATGCTCACGTGAGGAGCCGCACCCGAAATTTCTTCCTGCAACGATAATGTCCCCTGTCTTTGCTTCATTTGCAAAATCATTGCGTGTTCCCTCAAATGCATGCCGGGAGAGTTCCTTTGGATCATAGATTGTCAGAAATCTGCCCGGTATTATTGCATCGGTGTCAATATCATCTCCGAATTTCCATACTCTCATCTTCAGACCTCCCTTGGATCTGTTATAACCCCTGTGATCGCACTTGCTGCGGCGGTTGCAGGAGATGATAAATAAACTTCCGCTTCAGTGCTGCCCTGCCTTCCTCTGAAATTGCGGTTTGATGTTGAAAGCGAGACCTCTCCTGGTGCAAGGAGTCCGAACATTCCCCCCATGCATGGTCCGCAGCAGGGAGCCTCTACGAGTGCTCCGGCCTCAACGAAAAGTTCAATAAGTCCTCCTTTCAGGCATTTGAGGTATTCGTCCTTTGATGCAGGAACGATTATGACCCTCACATCGTTTGAGAATTTATCATTCCCAAGCACTTCTGCCGCCTCTTTGAAGTCTTCATATCTCCCGTTTGTGCACGAACCGATAAACACCTGGTCGACTTTTCTTCCGGCAACTTCCGAGACGTCAACTACATTGTCGACATTGTGGGGTACGGCAATTTTTGGTTCGAGAGATGAGATGTTGCATGATCTTTTCTCGAAATAAACGGCATCCTCATCGGCATTGAGTAGAAAAGGCTCTGTTTCACACCTGTTTTTAAGATATTCCCATGTAACCCTGTCCGGCGGCACAATGCCTGCCTTTGCCCCCATCTCGATTGCCATATTTGAACATGTCATCCTTCCTGACATATCCATCTCAGCAAATGTTTGCCCACAGAATTCAAGGCATTTGTATGTTGCCCCGTCCGCTCCTATATCGCCTGCAAGACCTAAGATGAGGTCTTTAGGGCCTACACGTCTCTGGAAACTGCCGCTGACTTCAACTTTTATACTCTCCGGTATCCTGAAATAAAGTGCCCCGAATTTTAGGACAAATGCCATATCTGTTGAACCGATTCCGGTTGAAAATGCACCAAGGGCACCATACGCACATGTGTGTGAGTCAGATCCGACAACAATGTCCCCTGGTTTTACCCTTCCCTTTTCGGGAACAACCTGGTGACAGACACCTTCCTTTAAGTCGTAGTTGAATATATCCTGCTCTTTTGCAAAATTCCTCATCATCACATGGTTTTCTGCTGCCGCAATCGAGTCTGCCGGGATCTGGTGGTCAAAGAGCATAATGATCTTTTTAGGATCAAATACTTTTTTTCCGCCCATTTCTTTGAATACGTTTATTGCAAGAGGGCCTGTTATGTCATGGATCATCGCCCCGTCAACAGGCGCCATAACTACCTCTCCCGCACGGAATTCCTTTCCGCATTTACCTGAAAATATCTTTTCTGCTACTGTTTTGCCCATTATAATCACTTATTTGTAGGGTTTGTGGATTCTCCCCGCTGTAATGCAACAACTCCTGTTCTTACAAGCTCGGTAATCCCGTAGGGTTTTAGAAGATCTTCTATCGCCCTGATTTTTTCACAATCTCCTGTCACTTCAACGACAAGCGTCTTTTGTCCGACATCAATTATTTTTGCCCTGAATATTCCTGCAATCTGCATTATTTCTGATCGTGCCTGTCCCGGATCTGCATTTACTTTAATTAAGGCAAGTTCGCGGGCAACATGGCTTCTCTCGGTTATGTCGGTTACCTTGATGACCTCGATAAGCTTATTGAGTTGTTTTTTAATCTGTTCAATATGCAGGTCATCACCGCCTGCGACAATTGTTATCCTGCTCATATCAGGGCTTTCACAGGTTCCGACCGCAAGACTCTCAATGTTAAAACCCCTCCTTGAAAACAGACCCGAGACCCTTGCAAGTACACCTGATCTGTTCTCCACAAGAACGCCGAGTATGTGCTGGCTCATTTAGTCATCTCCTTTATCGTCTGTTTCATGTTTTCCAATCATCTCACTGATGCCGGCTCCGGCAGGAACCATCGGGAATACATTCTCCTCTCTTTCTATGCGGAAATCAAGAAGATAAGGGCCGTCCGTTTCAATGGCTTTCCTCAGTGATTCTTCAATATCATCCGCTGATTCAACTTTTCTGCCCGGAATACCGTATGCCCTGGCAATTCCGACAAAGTCAACTTCGGGGAGATCGGTGTATGAATATCTCTTCTCGTAGAAGAGTTCCTGCCACTGCCGTACCATGCCTAAATACATGTTATTCAGGATCACCATTTTGACAGGTATTCTGTACTGGGCAACTGTTCCAAGTTCCTGTATGTTCATCTGGAAACTGCCGTCGCCTGCAATAAGGACGACATGCTCGTTTGGCCGTGCATATTGTGCCCCAATTGCCGCCGGAAATCCGAATCCCATCATCCCGAGTCCGCCTGAACTAATCCACTGGCGTGGGTTTTTAAAGGAATAGTGCTGGGCGGCCCACATCTGATTCTGGCCGACTTCGCTTACGATTATTCCTTCTCCGTTCAGGATTTCCGAGAGTTTCCTGATGACTGACTGCGGGTGGAGTTTTCCGTCATCAATGATTTTGAGAGGGTGATTTTCACGCCATTTATGAACCTGTTTCGTCCATTCGGTACCTTTTTGTTCGCCTGGTTTGCCTCTCTCTATCATATCCGCTAGTATCTGCCCTGCATCGCCTACTATCGGGATATTTACTGCTATGTTTTTCCCTATCTCTGCCGGGTCTATGTCGATATGTATGATATTTGCATCAGGTGCAAAATGCTCGATTTTACCTGTTACCCTGTCGTCAAACCGTGCCCCTATTGCAATGAGAAGGTCGCATTCGGTGATGGCGTAGTTTGCGTATTCTGTCCCGTGCATTCCGAGCATCCCAAGATTCAGCGGGTGTTTTGCAGGTATTGCTCCGAGTCCCATCATTGTTGTGGTAACCGGAATCTCAAACATCTCTGCAAATCTGACAAGTTCTCCGGATGCACCGGCTGCAATGACTCCCCCACCTGCGTATATGACCGGTTTTTTTGATTCATTTATCAGATCGAGTGCTTTTTTAATCTGGTTTGGGTGTCCTTTGTAGGTCGGTTTGTATCCTTTTAGATCGGGGACGTCTGAGTAAAGATCTTCTGGGTTTATCTTTTCAGTAAGGACATCCTTTGGAAGATCAATAAGGACCGGGCCTTTTCTGCCCGTCCCTGCAATCAGGAATGCTTCTTTTACAGTCCTTTTGAGTTCCTTTACGTCCTTTACCAGAAAATTATGCTTTGTAACCGGCATTGTTATCCCGGTTATGTCTGACTCCTGAAATGCATCGTTTCCGAGCATTTCGGTAGGAACCTGTCCTGTAAGGGCCACTACCGGAACAGAGTCCATATTTGCAGTTGCAATCCCTGATACAAGGTTGCATGCACCCGGGCCTGAGGTTGAAAGACAGACTCCGACACGTCCGCTTGCCCTTGCATAACCGTCAGCTGCATGGACTGCCGCCTGTTCATGCCTTACAAGTATGTGCTTAATGTCAGCCTCATAGAGTTCGTCATAAATTGGAAGAACAGCTCCGCCGGGGTATCCGAATATTATCTCTACTCCCAGTTCTTTGAGACTATCAATCAGTATTCCTGCTCCGGTTTTCATTTTCCTCCCTCAATAAACGATTCATTCCTGATACTACCGCCTCCACACTTGCTTCTACGATATCTGTTCTTGCGCCTCTGGAGGTTAATATTCTTCCGTCCTTCCTGAGCTTCACCGTGACATCCACCATTGCATCAGCACCGCCGCTTATGGCATCGACATGATATTCCTCAAGTCTGATATCGCCTGCAAAAGCAACCGATTGTTCAAGAACCTTAAGGGCGGCGTCAACCGGACCTGTTCCTGTCGAAGCCCCGGTGACTTCCACTCCGTTTATAACCATCGTAACCGAGGCTGTGGGTATTGAGTTGCTGCCGCTTACAATCGTAAACTGCTTCAGGTCAATCACCGGTTTGCATTCAAGCATCATGACTGCATCAGCAACGGCCATTACATCTGCATCTGTCACTTTTATGCCCTTGTCTCCGAGTTTTTTAATTCTTGAAACGATCTCTTTTAGCTGCTGGTCGTCAGGCTCATATCCGAGTTCGGAGAGTGCCGCCTTAACTGACGCAGTGCCGGAGTGCTTTCCAAGTATGATCCTCCTTTTTCTCCCGACAGTCTCGGGTGACATCGGCTCGTAGGTTGTTGCGTCCCTCAAAAGTCCGTGTGCATGGATTCCGCTTTCGTGAGTGAAAGCCATCTCGCCCACAATTGGTTTGTTTGTTGCAAGCGGCACTTTTGTAAGCTTTGAGACAAGGACTGAAAGCGGGTATATCTTTTCCTTTGAAATGCCCGTGTCATATGAGTAGAGCTTTTCAAGTGACATCACAAGCTCTTCGAGTGCAGTATTGCCCGCACGTTCGCCAAGACCGTTTACAGTCACATGGGCACAGGAGGCCCCTGATTTCAGAGCCGCAATTGTGTTTGCAAGTCCTAATCCGAGGTCATTGTGACAGTGTATGGACAGTGGTGCAAGGCAGAATTCAGGAATTAGTTCTGCTGTCTTTTCAGGCGTTAAAAGGCCGACGGTGTCGCAAAAACAAAGTCTGTCGGCACCGTTTCTGACTCCCTCCCTGAACAGATTCCTTAGAAATGAGGGGTCGGCCCTTGATGCGTCTTCTCCTGAGAGTTCGACTATAAGGCCGCGTTCTTTGGCGTATCGGACAGCATCAATGGCCATTTTGAACACCTCGTCCCTTGTCTTCCCGAGTTTCTTCGTTATGTGAAGGTCAGATACAGGCACCACCAGGTGTATCGAGTCTGCACCACAATCTGCCGCAATGTCAATATCCCCATGTTTTGCCCTTGAATAGGTACAGCATTCCGAACGGAGGCCAGCCTCTGAGATCAGTTTAACAGCCTCCCGCTCTCCTTCTGATGCCATGGCACTTCCGGCTTCAATGGTATGTATTCCCATATCAGAGAGTGCAGATGCGATTTTTAGTTTCTGTTCAGGTGTCAGTGAAACACCGGGTGTCTGTTCCCCGTCACGAAGAGTTGTGTCAAGGAAACGTAATTTTTTATCGGCAAAGAAAGTAATCACTCATAGGATTTCAACTCCCAGAACTATTCTGATTGTAATTTGTATATAAATGTTATGCCAAAACCCAATTTTTTGCACCATTTGAGTATATAGATTATAGAAAAATGCACCAGGGTTGCGGAAGATCTGGCTTGTGTGAACCGTGTGGAAAAAGTATATATGCTTTCAGCGGCACTTATGTATTGTTATGTCTCAGAAATATGGGATTCGGAGAGTCGCTGAACAAGCGGCAGGTCGCCTTCTTCACCGATAATGTGAAGAATAGCGAAGCATTTAGAAAAGTAACTGTTTTTGACACCACACTACGTGACGGGGAACAGACTCCGGGTGTGTCTTTCACGCTTGATCAGAAGATAGAAATTGCACGCCATCTCTCAGAGATCGGTGTTGATGTTATTGAAGCGGGTTTTCCTGCGTCTTCAGATGTAGAATTCCAGACCGTCAGGAAGATTGCTGGTGAAAATACCGGGGCAAAGATCTGTGGTCTTGCAAGATCTGTGAAATCCGATGTTGACCGCTGTATTGACAGCGGCGTTGATATGGTTCATGTTTTCATTCCAACATCGGAGATTCAGAGGGAGCACACGATTAAAAAAACCCATGAGGAAGTTCTCGAAATTATCCGTGAAATTGTGGATTATGCCTGTTCGGGTTGTGACCAGGTGATGTTTTCCGCGATGGATGCGACAAGGACAAACCCTGTCGAATTAATCGAAGCCTATATGGCCGCAGACGAAGCCGGAGCAGCCGTTATCAACGTGCCTGATACGGTGGGTGTCTTTACCCCGTCAATGATGAAACCTCTTGTATCACAAATCCGTGAAAAAGTCAGATGCAAAATTGACGTTCACTGCCACAATGACTTCGGGCTTGCGGTTGCAAACACAATTGCGGCAGTCGAGGGAGGTGCCGATCAGGTTCAGGTTACGGTGAACGGTATTGGTGAACGTGCAGGCAATGCGGATATTTCCCAGACTGTCATGATTATGGAGGCAATCTGTGGCATTTCAACAAACATCAGGACTGAAAAGCTTGTTGAAACATCAAGGCTTGTTTCAAGGTTATCGGGAATTCCGATTCTGCCAATTCAGCCTGTTGTCGGGGAAAATGCATTTTCCCATGAGAGTGGCATTCATTCCCACGGGGTTATGTCAGACCCGAAAACATTCGAGCCGGGGATAATGACTCCTGAAATGGTCGGCCACAGGCGGCGTTTAAAGCTTGGGAAGCATGTCGGGAGGCATGCCGTCCGTCAGATGCTCTCTGATGCCGGAATAAATCCTGATGAAGAGACCCTTGACCGGATAATCTTCAAAGTCAAGGAGATCTCCGGAAAGGGAAAGAAAGTGACCGAGTATGATCTCTTTGAGATTGCTGACAGCATTATGGGAACCAGCGGAGCCGAAAAAGCGATTGTCCTTGATGACATCTCCATCTTCACCGGAAATCATGCCCTGCCGACTGCAAGTGTAAGGGCAATTGTGAGGGGGGAGGAGAAGATTTTCTCAGCCACCGGTGACGGCCCCGTGGATGCTGCAATGAAGGCACTGCTTGGGATATTCCCCGGTAAAATCGAGCTCAAAAGCTATCAGGTTGAGGCGATATCCGGAGGCTCCGATGCCATCGGAAGCGTTACCATATCTGTTGAGGACAATAAAGGGCATATATTTGATGCAGGTGCATCAGGAAGTGATATAGTCCTGGCCTCTGCAGAGGCGATGGTAAACGGGATCAATATCGTCTGCCGTTCAGGAGGGTTTTCGTTTGAAAAATAAGAATCATGCCTGGAAAAATTTCAAATAACAATTGTGTTAATTACTCTAAACCAGAACAGAGGGAAAAAAGATGATAAAAAAATACTATGAATCCGATGCCGACCTTGAAAAAATCTCATCCTCCACAATAGCAGTGCTGGGTTATGGTTCACAGGGACGCGGACAGGCATTAAATCTAAGGGACAGCGGTCTGAATGTAATCATCGGAATCCGCGAGGGAAAAAGCCGTAATGCGGCGGTAGAAGACGGTTTTGAGATTTACGGAGTCTCGGAAGCGGCAAAGAAAGCCGATATCATAATGGTTCTTCTCCCTGATGAGAAGCAGGCGGAAGTTTACAGAGAGGATATCAGACCATTTCTTGCCGATGGCAACTGTCTGATGTTTTCACACGGATTTAATGTCCACTACGGTCAGATAGTTCCTCCTGCAAATGTTGATGTCGTAATGGTTGCACCAAAGGGGCCCGGACATATGGTCAGAAGAACATATGAGGACGGAAAGGGTGTACCGGGGCTTATTGCCATTGAACAGGACTATACCGGAAATGCAAAAGATATCGCTCTGGCCTATGCAAAGGGAATAGGATCAACCCGTGCCGTTGTCCTTGAGACCACGTTCCGTGAGGAGACAGAGACTGATCTCTTCGGAGAACAGGCAGTATTGTGCGGAGGAGTCACATGTCTTGTAAAAGCCGGCTTTGAAACTCTTGTTGCGGCAGGATACGCACCGGAGATGGCATATCTTGAGGTTCTTCATGAATTAAAGCTCATTGTCGATCTGATCTATGAAGGCGGATTTACAAAGATGAGGGACTCGATCTCAAATACGGCACAGTACGGTGACTTAACAAGAGGTCCGCGTGTAATCGGTGCTGAAAGCTACGATGCAATGGAGGAGATACTCTGTGAGATTCAGACCGGAGAGTTTGCAAAGGAGTGGATTTTGGAAAACATGGTCAACAGGCCGGTTTTCAATGCACTAAACCGTGCTGATGAAGAGCATTTAATAGAAGAGGTCGGTGCCGAATTAAGGTCGATGATGCCTCAGTTTAAGAAAGATTGAATACATATCCAAAACCTCTTTTTAACTGTCTATTTGAAATCTTTTGTGATATTATGATGTGCAGACTGATTTTTAAGCGTGAGAATGAGGATTTGGAATGCTGTTTTGAGGAGGGCGAAACATACGCTGATATCCTTTTGGCAATTGATGTTGTCCCTGACACTGTTATTCTCTCTAAAAACGGGAAGTTCATTCCAGAGGATGAACCCGCGAAAGAAGGGGAGATTATTGTATATACCACTTCTTCGAGGGGATAAATCGCTCAAAAATCAGATTTTAGTTTAATACTTTTTTGTTTCCGCTCTTATCCTCAGAGACTACCGGATATTCGTTTATTACTCTTATCATGACATGCTCTGAGGAGAAGATATCATCAGAATTTTCTTTTTGTATTCCGGCACCTGCGAAAAGTTCACCGTAGTTTCCGTCTGTTGATACAACGCTTTTAAAGATTGCAACTCCGTTTTCATTTGTGACAGCCTCTCCCATTACAGTGTCAACATTTATCCCTGCGACGACAATATTCTGGAAGAACAAAACCGTCCGGTTTAAAAGAGGTCTGTTTTCACTATCAGTTGCAATGGCTGCAAGTTTTATGGTGTCGCCGTTGTTTACAACCTTCGTTTTGGCAATCAGTTCGAGAGATATTGTTTCATCTTTGGTTTCAGGTGCCACTGGAGATGCATTTTTTAAATATGCATCAGACATTTCCTCAGAAACCGTGCCTGCGACAACCGGCATTGCAAGTGCCAGAAGAATGCACATGACTGTAATCCCTGAAAAAATGAGACTTTTAGGTTTCATATTTATTTCTCCTTTTTAAAAAAGTTTGAAAGGAGGATATATAAATGAATAAATCAGGTTTTATCAGACTGTGTAACAGGACGGTTATCTGGTTTATCCTGTATCGGAATATTTATCCAATGACAAAAAGCTGTATTTTTTTAAATATGTGATAATATTCAGGCGAAAAAAAGATTGAAAATTTTTATTATTTTTATTATTATCTTGCCATCTGTGCGGCTGACTTTGAAACCATCATGTCATCCACACGGATTAAGAGGCATGCTGTTTCAGATGCACTCTGGACTGCCTGTCTTTTTACACGCATAGGCTCAATTACGCCTGCTTCATACATGTCGGAAACTTTTCCGGTGTAGACGTTAAGGCCTGCATATTTGCTTCCGTTTGCATGAGCGGATTTTAAATCGACAAGGATATCAATTGGGTCGTGTCCTGAGTTTTCTGCAAGAGTGGCTGGAATTGTTTCAAATATGTTTGCAAATGCTTCGATTGCAAGCTGAATTCTTCCGCCCATTGTTGATGCATAGTCGCGAATGCTAAGGTAAAGTTCTGTATCGATTGCTGCGCCGCCGACTACGAATTTACCGTCTTCGAGTGCATCCATTACAACACGTGCGGAGTCATATACAGCACGCTCAAGTTCGTCAACAAAGATCTGGTTTGAACCTTTGATGAGAATACTTACTGTGCTTCCGTTTTTGCATCCTGTGAACTTTGTTGCAGCGATGTCCTTCATCTCTTCAATGAGATCTGCGTTTCCAAGAACTGATTCTTCAAGGTCTGCAACAGCGTTTACGATTGTTCCGTCAAGAGCACGTGCAAATGCCTTCATGTCTTTTTCAGGAACATCCTGAATTGCAAGGATTCCATCGTGGGAGAGGAAGTACTGAACAGCGTCAGCAATGCCTTTCTGGCAGAGTACAACATTTGCGCCTGAGGCTTTGATTGCTTCAGCCATTGTTTTGAGGGATTCCTTCTCTTTTTCGGAGAATGCCTCAACCTGCTCTGAGCTTGTGATTTTAATCTTTGCCTTTGTCTCTGTCTTTTTGACTTCAAGAGGCATTGATAAAAGTGCAATTTTAGCGTTTTCCACTTTCTTTGGCATTCCCTGATCACAGCGTGTCTTGTCAATTAAGAATCCGGTGATAAGCTCCGCGTCATCCATACTGTCGCCGACTACGGTTTTAATCCTGACATCATCCTCATCAACGGTGTATGTGCCGTCCTCTGCTTTTTGTGCAACAGCTAAAACAGCGTCAACAATGATTCCTGTGATCTTCTCTTTCATTGACTCGATTGACTTGCCGGTAACTGCTGTTCCTGCAACCTTTAAGAGCATCTCGCGGTCATCCGCAGCTGCCTCAATGACGTTTGCATTGAGAATTTCCATTGCCTTTTCCATACCTAAGGTATATCCTTTTGCAATGATTGTCGGGTGAATGCCTTTTTTGAGAAGAATTTCAGCTTCTTCCATAAGGGCCCCGATAAGAATAGATGCAGTTGTTGTTCCGTCTCCGACTTCGTCATCCTGTGCTTCGGCAACGGAAATGACCATCTTTGCTGCCGGGTGCTCGACTGAAAGTTCGTGAAGAATTGTTGCACCATCGTTTGTGATAACTACATCACCTGATGGTGAGACGAGCATTTTGTCCATACCACGCGGTCCGAGGGTGGTTCTGACAGCACTTGCAATGGCCTTGCATGCCATAATATTTGAGTGCTGTGCCTCCATACCGCTTGTTACATCAACATTATCGCGTAAAATTACTACTTGTTGTCCCGCTAACATATGCAGATACTCCTTACTATGATCTTCCATAAATGTGGAATTGTAATTCTATATATAGTGTTTGGTTTGAGATCTCTTCTTATATAATTTGTTATTATAACTGTAATTATGCTGAAAAAAAGTATTTTATCTCTTTTGGATGAGCATAATCAGAGAAAATCCGAATATCCCTTCAGGTTCGCTCTTCATATAAATCTGCCAGGATAAGACTTAGATCAATCCATATGATAAGATCTGTTTTACCCTCGCCTTCGGCGATATCAGATTTTTCCTTAATGATTCCCTTGACGTATGCTTCTTTTGAGATTGCATTGTCCATCGGGTCTATTCTGTCTTCGTCAACCTGAATCACACTGTGGACGTTGTCAACAATAATTCCTATATTTGAACCACCGGTTGCCTCCGGAACCAATACAATAATCTTCTGACTTTCAATATCCTCATTTTCCGGGAGATTCAGGATACGGTTCAGATTAATAATATTGGTGATTTCTCCCCTTAGATTTATGATACCTGCAATATGTGAGGGAGCACGTGGAACGGGGGTTATTGGCATCATTTCCACAATTTCCCGGGCAAGATTAATATCCAGTGCATAAAGAGTTTTACTGATCTCAAAGACCACTACATCGATTACTGCCATAATTTACACCTGAAGTCATACTGGTTTTATTAAGATTCTTTTTGTGCGGCAAGAGATAATATTATTGATTTTATATGTAAGTCACCTGGTGACTGCATACCTTTTCAAAATAATATCTGGGTTTTTAGTCAATTCTCTCTGCTTTAACGAGAGAATACAGTGGAACATCGTTGATCTCTTTAATGCCGCGTTTGTCAAAGATTACAACAATGCCGACAGGACATCCGCCGTGGCTTCTTATATAATCAACCGCCTCTGAAACTGTGTTGCCGCTTGTAATCACGTCATCGACAATCAGGCATTTTTTGCCTGTAACATTTGCGAAACTGCTGTTGAGTGAACCTGCCGGATTTTCTCCCTGTGCATGTTTTTTAGGGTGATACATTGTAAACTGGCAATCCTCCTCGCCTGCAATCATGGTTGCGAGCGGAATTCCCGAGTGTGCAATTCCGATGATTACATCAGGTTCGCAGATCTCCTTTTCGTCTGATTCCAAAAGCTCTTCTTGTGCATAATAGAATCTCTTCAGCATCATTACGGATATATCCTCAAGCATGTCGGCATAGCAGCTTATTGCCGACCAGTCAATTAGTATATCCTTTGGAGCCGCCTTCTCACCTTTCTGCTGGGTTAAAAGCCATGTAATAGTCTCAACGGAAAGACTCATTTCGTCAGCGATCTGACTCTGACTCCTGCCTTCAGAGTGGAGCATCTTTGCCCTTTCAATGAGATCATCAAGGGATGACATGAAAATAGAATATGTTTTTGATCATTTAAGCTTTCTTTTAATCTCAGCACCGCAGATTTCACATGTACCGGGTTTTGAGTAGTATTTGCCGCATCCCTGACACCTGTATCTCCAGCGAATCTTTCTGGCTGCTCTTTGCTGAAGAGGAATTACCCTGAGGCCAAGTGTCTGTGCAGTGTTTGATACCGCGAAATCATCTGAAACCACATCGCCCCCTGTGTCAAGTGCAAGTGCCACGACATCCAGGTCGGTTTCTGAAAGAACAGTAATGTCACCTGATTTAAGTGCTGCCTTTCTCGCCCTTTCAAGTGATTCCCGTGAAGGCTCAGAGACCCTCATTCCTTTGGCTTTCATTGCCTCAAGGCGGGCTTTTGCCCTTATGTCAATTAATTCATCCTCCACCCGTGCAGGTATCATGCACTCGCCGTCTATTGGTATGTCGAGAAAAAAGAAAGATGAATCAAGGATTCTTGTTGTCATTATACTATTATACTGTATGATTTTTTTAATTTTATTTTATCAGGGCACTTTTAATGCATTCTGCAACTGAAACCTTACTTGATGCGGATTCTATTGTGTCACTTGATATGACGGAGGCCGGCCCGCCTGCCGAGAGTTTTGCAAATCCTCCTGCTGCAAAAACACCGTGTACACATATTGCATGAACCTCTGTTGCACCCTGTTCTTTTAGCATTCCGGTTGCGGTTGCCAGCGTCCCGCCGGTTGAAATTATGTCATCGACGATAACAACGCATCTGTCCAGTGCCGGAAGGTTTTTCGGCTCCATTCTGACTTCTGTTCCCGAGAGTCTTGTTTTATGAAGATAGTCGCATTCAAGGCCTGTATTTTCTGACACATCCTTTGCAAACTCTGCCGCCCCTTTGTCCGGTGCAAGTATAAGCGGATTTTCAAGGTTCATACTGCTTATGTAATCCCCGATGAAAGGTGCAAGGGAGAGGTCTTCTGCCGGGACGGAGAAGAAATCAAGGACAGCTTTTTCGTGTATATTAATTGTATATACACGGTTAATCCCGTTTGAAAGAGCTCTTGCAATTGCCCTTGCACTGACCGGTTCTCCGTCATTGAATTTTTTATCCTGCCTTGCATACCCCATGTATGGTATTACAAGGGTTACATCGGATCCCACACATGCGTCTATTAACAGAAGTGTCTGTATGAAGGAATCGCTGTCTGTGATGCTGGCGATGATAACCGTTTCAGAATCGACAATACCTGTCTTAACATACAATTCGCCGTCGGGGAATTTTTTAAACTCTGTCGGGACAAGTTCCAAACCTGTAGATTTGGCGGTTTTAGCGGCTAAAACCTGTGATTTTTCGTTGCAGATGATCTTCATCATAATTACCTGTTGTAGAAAGTACTTAAAGTATCACGAATGAATCATTTAAGCACTATCGTTTTCAAGAGGTTAACTCATTAATGGTAAACAACGATAACAAACCAGAAAATATTCAAAACGAGACGGAAAAGCCCGGGTCTTTGGATTCAATGGATCGTGAGAACCAAATTCACGACCGGAATGCAGAGATTAAAGAAGGCATTACCGAAGGTCAGGATGTAATCTCACGCGCCATATCACAACCGGTGGAGACAGCCGGCGGTGAAGATGAATCAGATAAAAAGCATCAGACAACTGATGAAATAAACCTTGATAATATCGAATCATCATCTGATATTCCTGTTCCCGAAAGACTTGTTGATCAGGTCATAGGGCAGGAGCATGCAGTGGAGGTCATCAAAAAAGCGGCAATCCAGCGCCGTCATGTAATGATGATCGGAACGCCCGGTACGGGTAAGTCCATGCTTGCAAAGGCAATGGCCGAACTTCTTCCAAAAGAGGATCTTCAGGATATACTGGTATATCCGAACTCTGAAGATTCAAATACCCCTATTATCCGGACAGTAAAAGCCGGTAGGGGAAAGGAGATTGTAAATGCCCACAAGGCCGAGGCCCGAAAGCGTGCCCAGACAAGAAACACTCTGATAATGGTTCTTATCTTTGGAATTGTCGGGTATTCAATCATAATCGGTGCAATGCTCATGGGAATAATTGCAGCGGCATTTATTTTCATGGCTCTTCAGTATTCAAGGCCGAAAGACGAGATGATGGTGCCAAAACTTCTTGTTTCAAGTGAGAAGGATGGAAATGCACCATATATAGACGGAACAGGATCGCATGCAGGTGCCCTTCTCGGCGATGTAAGGCACGATCCTTTCCAGTCCGGAGGTCTTGAAACCCCTGCACACGATCGTGTGGAAGCAGGCGGAATACACAAGGCAAACAAGGGTGTGCTCTTTATTGATGAGATAAACACCCTCACTCCCCACTCACAGCAGAATCTTTTAACTGCACTTCAGGAGGGAGAATTCCCAATCACCGGACAGAGTGAGCGTTCAAGCGGTGCAATGGTTAAAACCGAGCCGGTACCGTGCCGTTTTGTCATGATTGCAGCCGGTAATCTTGATGCAATGGAAGGAATGCACCCTGCACTCAGATCACGTATCAGGGGATACGGATATGAGGTTTTCATGCAGGATTCAATGCCTGACACACCTGAAAACCAGAAGAAGTTTATCAGGTTCATTGCACAGGAGATCAAAAACGACGGAAAGATCCCGCCGTTTGACAGGGGTGCAATAGAAGAGATCATGCGTGAGGCAAGAAGACGCAGCAACAGAAAGGGGCATATCACCCTTAAGCTTCGTGATATGGGCGGTCTTATCCGTGTTGCAGGTGATATGGCAAGGCAGGACAACGCACCTGTAACAACCACCGATCATGTGCTAAAGGCAAAGTCAATCGCACGCTCTGTTGAGGATCAGATCTCAGACGAGTACACAAAGAGAAGCAGGGATTACGAACTGACAGTTGTCGACGGAATAAAAGTCGGACGTGTAAACGGTCTTGCAGTTGTCGGCCAGGACTCCGGTCAGGTGCTTCCGATTATGGCAGAGGCAACCCCCACACAGGGTGCGACAGGTACAATTGTAGCAACAGGTCTGTTAAAGGAGATTGCACAGGAATCAATCACCAACGTAAGTGCGATTGTCAAAAAGTTCACCGGACGTGACATCAGAAACATGGATGTCCACATTCAGTTCATCGGAACATACAGCGGTGTTGAGGGTGACTCGGCATCGGTAAGTGTTGCAACAGCTGTAATCAGTGCAATTGAAGGCATTCCTGTAAGACAGGATGTTGCTATGACAGGATCACTTTCTGTCAGAGGCAATGTTCTTCCTATCGGAGGAGCGACATACAAGATTGAGGCTGCGGCAAAGGCAGGAATTAAAACTGTAATTATTCCTCATTCAAACCTTGATGATGTCTTAATTGAAGAACGCTACAAGGACATGGTTGAGATAATTCCTGTCAGTACCATCGAAGAGGTTCTTGATGTTGCACTTGTGCCGGAGAGGAAAGAGGCATTCATGGAAAAGATCAGAAACCTTGCAAGGATGACACCGGCAGAGTTTCTTGAGAAAGTTTCAGGCACATCCGGGAAGAAAGTCCCCGGAGCCTGAATGAATTAACTGTTAATCATTCCCAAATAATTTTTTTTGGATTTTGGAGGAGCTTTTATGGAAGAGCCCGCATTTTATGATATAAGACATGTTTCCGGGTCATCAACCCACATAGAGATAGACAACAGCATTGTTGAATCTGCTTCTGTAAGTTTTGTTGACACCGCAACCCTCAGAGTCCTCGGACGTAAAGGTTGGGGTGTTGCAATTATTGAAAATTACAGCATGAAATCCCAAAAGGAGATTGATGAGTATATCTCCACTGCAATGAGATACGCAAGTGTGACCGAAGAGGAGGTTTCCCTTGGCGATGCAAAGTCAGGCATTCTTCCTGTTCCTGCCATGAAGGAGAATCCGCAGGATGTTTCACTCGAAGAAAAATGTGAACTTCTCTTAAACATTGAAAAGGCCGCAAAAATAAAGGGAATCGTCAACTCCCGTGCAAACTACACCGAAGGCCTCGGAACTGTTTTTTATACCGATTCCTCCGGAAACGAATATAAGTATGATATGTGCAGGTCTGGCTACTCTGTTTCCGCCGTTGCAAAAGAGAATGACATAATGCAGGCCGGACGCGAGAGTGAGCATACAATTCTCGGCCTTAATATGAGGCACAAGGAAAATAAGGGCCTTGAAGCAGCGGAACGTGCAATAAAGCTTCTTTCTGCATCCCCTGCAAAGGGCGGAATAATGGATGCCGTTTTGGATCAGGAGCTGGCAGGCGTCTTTGCCCATGAGGCAGTCGGGCATGCCTCTGAGGGTGATCTTGTAAAAGAGGGCGTTTCAGTCCTTCGCGGAAAAATCGGTGAAAAAATAGGTGGGGATATTGTAAGTGTAGTGGATGATCCGACACTTCACGAATTCGGATTTATGCCTGTCGATGCCGAGGGTGTTCTTCCGAAGAGAACCGATATTATCAAAAACGGAGTTTTAAACTCATTCATCCATGACAGGCAGACACTTGCTGTCGTAGGCGACGGTGATGCAGGGCATTCAAGAGGAGAGGCAGGAGCCGTCCCTCTTGTAAGGATGAGCAACACATTTATTGAAAACGGTGACTCTTCGTATGATGAAATAATTGCAGAGTGCAGATCAGGTATTCTTCTGAAAGGCTCACGGGGCGGACAGGTTGATCCCGGAAGAGGGGTTTTCCAGTTCAATGCGGAATACGGATATTTAATCGAAAACGGGGAGCTTGCCGGAATGGTTAGGGATGTGTCATTAACAGGCGACATTCTAAAAACCCTGCACAATATCGTTCTCTGTGCCGGTGACAGGGTGATGAATCCGGGATACTGCGGGAAAGGCGGTCAGAGCGTTCCTGTAACTGACGGTTCTCCGCATATTCTTCTGAAAAGTGCTGTTGTAGGAGGACAGGGGTGATCTATTAAATGGTTGAGAAAATTTCTGTCATTGACAATATCTTAAGAGAAGGACAAAAGATTGCCGACGATGTTGAGGTCTTTTTTGCAAAAGCCTCAGGTGTCGGTGTTGAACTTAAAGGCAGCCAGATTGGCGAGGCATCCGGTTCTGACTCGTGCGGTATCGGTATCCGTGTAATAAAAGACGGAAAGATCGGATGTTCATCAACAAATGATCCGCTGAAATGGAAGATGTGCCTTGACTCAGCTGTATCAGGTGCAAAGCTTGCAACTCCGCAGGAATGGGGAGGTCTGCCACTTCCCTCTGAAATCGAGAAGAGGGATTTGCATACCTTTGACACAAGTTTAAAGGTTGATATTTCGGTTACAACTGAAATGATCAATAAATTAAAGACGGGTGCCTCTGAGTATGAGGCCGACATCGTCGGCGGTTCTGCCTCAGTCTCATCAGGGGGCATAATACTTGCAAACTCAAACGGTGTTTTCTATTCAAATGAAAAGACCCGTGCCGGTGTTTCACTTGAGACTATCTGCGGAACTTCCACAGGTTATGAGTTTGACAATTCATGTTTCCAGGACGAGATTGATCCTGTAAATGTCGGACGTGAAGCCGCATATCTTGCAGTCCATTCCAAAGATGGTGATGAGATAGATACCGGAAAGTATGATGTCATCCTGTCCCCTGTTGCTGTATGTCAGCTTCTGGGAAGTGTAGTCTTCCCTTCATTTTCAGGCAAAAGTGTAAAGGCAAAAAGATCTTTTCTGGCAGACAAGCTCGGGGAGTGCTGCATGGATGAATCGCTCAGCATCTATGATGACCCGTTCAACGGCATGGGCGCTGCTCTGAGGGATTCCGAGGGTGTGCCTACAAGAAAAATTGATTTTGTGAAGGAGGGTGTCGTAAACGAATTCTCCTACGATCTTAAGACCGCATACCGCTATGGCGAGCAGTCGACAGGCAGTGCTGTTCGTGCAGGTTCGGGCGGAGCGCCGGTAATCGGAACTCACAATATCTACGTTGACGGAAAACGTGAGAATATCTATGACGAAAAGGCGGTTTACGCACACACAGTTGTTGGTGCACACACTGCAAACGGAATCACCGGTGACTTTTCAGTCGAACTCTCAAATGCATCGTGGATGCAGGACGGTGAAAGGGGCCGGCCGATAAGATCCGCAATGCTTTCCGGCAATATTTTTGAGATGCTAAAAGACATCCAGGGCATGTCTCCTGAGTCAAGAAAGCTTGGAAGCATCATTGTTCCTGCAATGAGGTTTGGCAGCCTTTCAGTTGTAGGAAAATAAATTTATACCAATTATTTTAAAAAAACCGCAATAAAATCTGATACTCTTTTTACCCTGAATTTTTCAGAAGCTTTTATTTTTGAAAGAAAGATTAATGTAAAAATGACTGTTATTAATTAGTTACAATGTTGGATACTCTGATAACAATAATAATTGCACTTGGTATTGTTTTCGTCCTCTGGTATTTTTTAAAGAATGTGACGACGCTTATCATCAACTCTGTTGTGGGCCTGATTACCCTCATTGTCGTTTCACAGATGAACCTTCTCGGAATGGAGTCTTTTCGCGTGACATGGGGTGCTGTTTTGGTATGTGCACTCGGCGGTCTTCCCGGAGCGATTCTTTTAATAATTCTGAACTTTGCAGGAATAAATATCTAAAAAATCTGTAAAAATATCTGATTTTTTAAAAATCCAAAAAAATAACAAAATCTCTTTTCAAAAACCACTGCTGAAATAAATTTCAGAAATTTATTTGCTTTAAATCGTGTGTTCCTTTTAAAAAAGATATTTTCATGAAGATTTAAAAGACGCTTGCTTCTGAGTAAACATTAACCCTGTCTTCCTGGATTTCATAGGGTTTAATCTCTCTTGAATGGTTTGAGCGCCTCATCTTTACAACCTCAACCGCCGTATGGACCTCTGAGAGATCGGAGGGGCGTATATAGCGGAGGATGATTACAGTATCAGCGAGGTACTCGACAAGGCCGTATTTGCTTGCATAAATATTGTTCTGCTCGGTTTCGCTTGTGAGAAGGGATGTGACTTCCATGCCTCTCATCATCTCGGCAAAACGGAACATCTCTTTTCTTCTGGCTGATGTGTCGTCAAAAAGCCCTTCAAAGAGGGATATCGGATCGATTACAAGCCTCGTTGCCCCGACTGTTCTGATAAGCTCCGGGAGATCGTTTTTGATGCTGTTTATTGAGAGGGTAAAGTCTGTCGGGTCGAGTTTTATGACATAAAGGGTTTTGTTTTTATATGGCTCAACGTCCCATCCCCTGTCTTCAATTTTTTCATATATGCTCTCTTCGCTCTCTTCAAGACTGATGTAAATAACAGTCTCGCCTTTTGTTAGTCCGTCAAAAACGAACTGAAGTGCGAATGTTGTCTTCCCGGTACCATACGTTCCGATGATGGAGCACATGCTGTTTTTGATGAGACCTCCCATCATCATGTCGTCAAGACCGGGGATTCCTATAAGGATTCGTTCCTTAATCATATGATCACTCTGATGTTGCTGACTTCAAATCCTGATTCCGGTGTGATTCTGGCTGCGAATTTAACCAGATCATTCTCTTCAAGATAAGGCATTACACCGCTGAACTTTTCAAAGTACATGATCCTCTGTCGTTTCCTGCCTGAACTCTCTTCCCATCTGAAAGTAATCATCGCATCAGAACAGTCTGCAATTTCAATCAGACGCTGGCTGTTTAGTATTCCGTCCGAGAGCAGAATATATATTGTGGACCCCCAGCTTTTTGCGACTCTCTGAAGCCCTCTTAAAAATCCAATCAGTTCCCTCCAGTCATTATCAGGAGTGCTCTGAGTGGCAATATCGGTTATGGAATCAATGACTATGAGGCTGTTTTTTTGTATACCCTCAAGTTCCACTGCCAGTTTTGCAACGATACCCTCGGTTTCGCTCTTCTTCCTGAACCTCTCAACTATTGAGGATTCGCTGTACCAGCTGTTTGGAACAACACTCTGCTCAAAATAGACCTCAGAGAGATCGATGAAATTCACATTGTCAAGTGTGTCTGATACGAGATCGCTTTTAAAAGACATCATCATCTCGTCTTTAATAGACGATGATAAGCGTGTGAAGGTGGTATATGCAATTGTTTTAGGGAGTTTCATATTCCCGGAGGGTTCGTTTTTACCCATGAGCTTTGAGAGAAAAATAACCGATGAATATACAAATTCCCTGTTGCCTGCACCGGGCTGACCTGCAAGGAGTACAACTGAACCCGGAGGTATTCCCCCGTCCAGAACAGGATCAAGAGAGGCCAGACCTGTGGGCATTCTTTCATTCAGATTATCATGCATGATCTCAATCTGATAATTTAGGCTCATTATTTGTAAATTTTGCGACAAAAATCTGTCTTTTAAATTCTAAATCTTAGGAAAAGACGAAAAAAGATCATAAAGGAGAAAAAAGCCTCACCTGTCTGTTTATATTTGTTGAGAACAAAAACAATTCTTATCAGTCTTTGGAAGGGAAATTATACGAATATAAGGGGCAGTTAAGGATGTCATTTTTCAGGAGAAAGGAATCTGAAGAAATAAAACAGGATATAGAGGAAGATATTAAACAAGAAGAGCTCTTAAAAAATCCTGTGAACGGATTTTTAGAGTCATCTTCTCCTGATGAGGAAACTCCCGCAGATAATACTGGCGAAGAACCGGTTCTCTTAGATTCAGATGAGGAAAAGTCGCCTGATCCGGATATATTATCTTCACCAGGGCCGGAAGAATCGTCAGAGTCTACAATTAAGGCCGCTCCTGTCGCCAAAAAAAGATCTCTCTTCGGCTTTTTTTTCCCAAAGACCAAGACTCCCGAATTGTATGATCCTAAAAAGGACGGGCCTCTTGTTGAACCAAAAATTCCAAAAGGATACACACTTGTTGAGGAGTACTGGGTCAGTGAGGGCAGATCAAAGGTTTTAATCGTAAATAATGATGATACGCATTTAAATGAGTATATGCTCTTTGAGCCTGTTCTGACCAGATTTGAATATGAGCTTCTGGAGCGTCTTTTTGAGGACATGAGGGATGTCTTAATCCTCACAGATGAAGAGATCCGTCAGGAAAAATCACTGGTTCTGATTGAAAGGATGTCAGAACTGCTTAGGGAATACAAAATAACTCTCAAAAAAAGTTCTCTCTTTAAACTACGTTATTATCTCAATCGAAATTTCCTTGGGTGGTCACGACTTGATCCGCTCATAAAGGATCCGAATCTTGAGGATATATCCTGTGACGGTTCGGGAATACCCATATTTCTGTATCACCGGAAATACCGGAATATCAAAACCAATATATCTTTTGAAGAGGAGGTTTTGAATTCTCTTGCGATTACACTTGCACAGAGGTCAGGAAAGCATATTTCAATCTCACAGCCGATGCTTGATGCAACTCTCCCTGACGGTTCGCGTCTTCAGCTTACTCTTGGAAAGGAGGTTACAAGCAGGGGAACATCATTTACGATAAGAAAGTTCAGGGAAGATCCGTTCACTCCGGTTGAATTAATGGAGTACGGAACATTCAGTGCTGATGAGCTTGCTTTCTTCTGGCTTGCGATTGAGAACAACAAAAGTCTTCTTTTCGTTGGCGGAACGGCAAGCGGAAAAACATCTTCCCTGAATGCAGTATCACTTTTCATACCTCCTCTTGCAAAGGTTGTGAGCATTGAGGATACAAGGGAGATTACCCTCTACCATGACAACTGGATTGCAAGTGTTACAAGGGAGTCTGTCACTGAAACCGCAAGTGCAAAAATTGACATGTTTGATCTCTTAAAAGCGGCAATGAGGCAGAGGCCTGAGTATATCCTTGTCGGAGAGGTTCGCGGTTCAGAGGCACAGACTCTCTTTCAGGCAATGAACACAGGCCATACGACATTTTCCACGCTTCACGGGAATGATGTGGATGCAGCCATTCACCGTCTTGAAAACGCACCCCTGAATGTGCCGAGAAACATGGTCCAGGCGCTTGACATAGTAAGTGTGCAGGCTCTTGTATATCGCGGCCAGGAGAGGGTCAGGCGTTCGCTTGAGATAGTCGAGATTGCCGGCATTGATCCAGCTACCGGTAACCTGAGGGTCAACAATGTCTTTGAATATTATCCAATTACCGACGTTCACTCATACAGCGGAAGATCAAAGGTATATTCAGGCATTATGGAAGTCAGGGGGTGGAGCTCTGCTGAGATGTCTGAGGAAATTCAGAGGCGAAAAGAGATTCTTCTGGCAATGCAAAAGCAGGGTATCAGGAGATATGTTGAAGTAACAAGGGTTTTCCAGGCATATTCAATAAATCCTGAGAGGGTGATGGAAAATATTGATGATCTGGTGAAGGTATTTTCATGATAACTGACAGGTACGTAAACTGGAGACTCGAAAAAAATCCTGACAAATATCTAAGTATCAGGGCTGATCTGACCTCTGCAAGGATGGGGATAACAACACACCGCTATCTTTGCTATTCAGTCTTAGTCTCGCTTGTAATGGGGCTTTTGATGGGTCTGTTCGGATATTTAGCATCTTCACTGCTTTTCATACCTGAAGTCTCCCTCCAGATTTACAATGTCTATAATGTTCAGATCCCACTCTCTGATTCCCCGGGACTGACGAAGACAGGACTTGGAATTGCAGGTTTTTTGTTATTTTTCCTGACCGGTCTTTTTTTGTCCTACACAATAGCGATGAAATTTCCAAAGATCCAGAAAAATGCCCGTGCAACCAAAATTAACCTGACTCTGCACAATGTCGTTTCATATATGTATGCAATGAGGAGGGGAAATGCCCAGCTTCTTGATATATTCCGGTCGATATCAGAAAATGCCGATATCTACGGTGAGGTTGCACTTGAATTCCGGCAGGTTGTCAGGGATGCCGATTATTTTGGTTATGACCTTATTTCTGCTGTCAGAAATCTGAGCATAACAACCCCTTCAACCAAGTTTAAAGACTTTTTAGAGGATCTTCTCTCTGTTATAAACAGCGGGGGCAACATATCCTCATACCTTGAATCAAGGGTGAGGCTGTATCATGACGAGGCGAGATTTGAGCAGAAACAGTTTCTCTCCTTTCTTCAGCTCGTTGCAGAAGGATATGTCACCCTCTTTGTTGCAGGCCCCCTGTTTTTAATCATCATAATGGTTGTAATGGGGCTTGTCGGAAAATCAGCTGTGATTCAGCTGACTGCAATCACTTATGCACTTCTTCCTATTGGTGCCTTAATCTTCATTCTTTTTGTTGACCTGATATCACTAAAGGATGAAAAGGTTGAGAGATACTATCGCATAATTGAGTTAAAGGAATTCTCAGGCGTCAGTGTTGTAAAAAGGGAAGGGGAGGAGGATTACTTCAGGCAGCTTCAAAAGTATGACAGGACCCGGAATATAATCGACTTTCTGAAAAATCCTCTTGAATGGTTTACAACAGATCCAAACAGATCCTTTCTGGTATCAGTCCCTCTGGCGCTGATATATGCTTTAAGCATCTATCTCCTGACCCCTCAGTATCCCGATCCCGAGCTTACATACAGCATAATAGACGATCACCTGATTATTGCAATATTGATTATTCTGGTGCCGTACGGGGTACTCAATGAACTCTGGAGGAAGAAAGTAAGGGGCATTGAATCCGGAATGCCGGATTTTCTTGACCGTCTTGCCGGGATCAACCGTGTTGGTATGACACTTGCAGGTGCCATCGGTGTCCTGGTTCGTGCAAATCTCGGGATTATCTCCTATGAGATCCGCAGGATTAAGAGGGATATGGACTGGGGTGCAAGCATACAGGATGCACTTGTAAGGTTTGAAAAGAGAATCCACACGGCAACCATTGCAAGAACAGTCACCCTGATTACAAAGGCAAGCGAGATGAGCGGCGATATCGGGGAGGTTTTAAACATTGCATCGAGTGATGCAAGAATGAACGAAACCCTGAAGCGTGAAAGAACAGGGGAGATGTTCATATACACGATGATTATTTACCTCGCATTCTTCGTGTTTGTATTCGTGGTTGCTGTTCTGGATGCGAATTTTCTTTCCGTTCTTGAAACCCTCAACACAGGCGGAACGGGAGGTCTTGGAGGGGCCTCGTTCACACAAGCCTCGGCAATGCCGATTGACACATTTCGGAGACTTCTTTACCATACATGCATAATCCAGGCATTTTTCTCAGGTCTTATTGCAGGACAGATGGGTGAGGGATCAATAAAGGCCGGTGTCAAGCATGCAGCAATCATGCTGATAATAGGACTTATAATATTCAATATCTTCATTTAATCAGATAGACAAAAATTCATAAAAAATAATGTTTTGAAATAATTTTTAACTGACTGGCCTTCGTTAGTGATATTTATTTCATTAAAATGTATGTCTGATGAAAAATTGGCAGATCCGATAATATATCAATATAATAACGACTATATATGGTGCAATATCTATACCTTTAATAGTTATTTTCCTAAAATATGGATATTATCAAAATATGGGTGTTTTGAGTGTTGGAAAGAGATTCCGAAGCGTTTACAGGTCTTGAAGCGGCAATAGTGCTTATAGCTTTTGTCGTCGTAGCCTCGGTTTTTTCTTTTGCAGTGCTCGGAGCCGGTTTTTTTACAACACAAAAGACAGAGGAGACGCTGCATTCGGCAGTCTCTGCAGCGGGTTCGACCCCTGAGCTTCTCGGCAATGTTTACGGACTCAAAAGAGACGGCGGGATTGGATCTGTAAGGTATTCTCTTGGGATTTCAGCAGGGGGCAAGCTGATACCTTTCGAAAATATGGTAATTACCTGGAGCACGAAAGATATCGTAAAAAACTACGAACAAAATGATCCGCTTATTGACACAACCATAGACGCGGGGCACTGGGGGGTTGTCGATATAAAGCCTGACACTGCTGCGGGAGATACTTTTCTTGAACCCCGTGAGGTGTTCACTATTCTTATAAACCTGACAGAAGGTGAGGAGTTATTGGAAGGAGAGAGTTTTTCACTTGAGATGAAGTCGCCCGGTTCCAATATTTTGATCATCTCAAGAAAAGCCCCTTATCAGATAGACAACGTAAATGTACTGTACTGATCTGATGAATCATGGATTCAAAAAATATATCTCTTGATCTGGATAACGAAAAGAAAAGAAGAGTTGCACGCCTTTCGGTTATATCGAATGCATCTCTGGTTATTGTTAAGTTAATTGCGGGTCTTCTTTCAGGCTCAATTGGTATTCTCTCAGAGGCAATCCATTCCGGAATAGACCTTGTTGCATCCGCGATAGCATATTTGTCGGTTAAAAAGTCGGCGTGCCCCCCTGACGAATGCCATGCATTCGGGCACGGCAAGTATGAGGATGTATCAGGACTTGCTGAAGCGCTTTTGATCTTCGTTGCCGCCGTTATAATTATTCTTGAGGCAACGGACAGGCTGATAATCGGGCCCTCCATTCATTCTGAAGAGCTTTTGACGCTTGGTATTCTTGTAATGCTGCTTTCGGCAGTTGTCAACTGGTTTGTTTCGGCAAAGCTTTTTGAGGTTGGCCGGGAGACCGGGTCTATTGCCATTGAAAGTGACGGCTGGCATCTCAGAACGGATGTATATACATCGGCAGGGGTTTTTCTCGGCCTTCTTGTGATGAAAGTAACCGGTATTTTTGCAATAGATTCTGTAATTGCGATAGTTATTGCATTTGTCATCATTCATACCGCCTGGGACCTGACCAAACGCTCGTTTTCGGATCTTGTCGACAGAAGTCTTCCGGAATCCGATGAGGAGAAAATCAGGCAGATAATTCTTAGTTACTGCGGAGAAAATGAATCCTTCCATGCATTAAAGACACGCCGTTCGGGGCCTGACAGGTATGTTGATTTCCATATGACTGTTCCGCCTGAGATGTCTGTAAGGGATGCACACAGACTTGCCGATGAGATAGAAATGCGTTTGAAGTCGGAATTTTTAAGAATTTACATATCCATTCACATTGAGCCTTTTCAGGGTGATAAGGGGCTTTGTGAAGGCGGTAAATAACTTTTTTAAAGGCATTTTTGTTCCGGATTAAATAATATCCATAAACCAAAATGATTAATATTTCAGACATCACAATTGAGAATCAGGTGATCATTTAATGTGTTCTGTTGGCGGACCAATGGACGTTGATCTTGAGCAGCGTCTTAAAGGAAAAAAGTACAAATGCAATGACTGCGGGGCAACTTTTGAGGCTGTCGGGAAGCACCCGGTTTGCCCGACGTGTCAGTCAGAGAATGTGACAGAGATATGAAAATACCTCTGGGTTCGGATTTGCTTTTAATCAAAGGCAGTTCCTCTTTTTTGCTTGTCGGGAAGGCAGATGAGCTCTTTGTTCTGTGTATCGAGACCAGTGACCGCGAGGTCTGCCAGACTGTTGAGAAGGGTGATTTGATAGTTGTCTCAGCCCCTGAGGGCGGTGAGATCGATCAGGCACGGATGATTCTGGAGCTTGTCAGAACCTATCATCAGCCTCTCTTGGTTTTGCCAAAAAAACATCCCGGAACAAAGAGGCTTAAAATGGTAGTATCGGCAGGTCCGGATATTGTTCCCAGGTGTGATATTGTAAGGGGTACTCACCCTGAACAAAACGTCATATGTGCCTCGGATGAGCTTTCAAAGATCTCGCTTTATGCATGTGATGGCGGTGTGATTGCAGAGGGAATTGAGAGCGGTGATGATATTTATACCAGTTATGTATGAGAAAGTGTGTCAGTCAGTCTTTATCCGGCCTGCCTGATGAAATATGTAAAAAAAATTGATTAAGGATTAATTTTTGTTTTCCTCATCTTTTCTGGTTTTGATATAATATATTACAAGTGCATTTGCAACAATGATAACTGCTATCAGAGATGCGAGTTGTGTTAAGGATAAGGTAATTCCTGTTGTGCTCTCAGAGTTATCCTGGTTTGTGGAATCGCTGTTTTCAGTAGCTTTTGGTTCAGGAATATCGGTGTCTGGAGTATCAGGTTTTGTTACAGGTGCTTTTTCATCAGGGTTGAACTTAAAGTAGGAATCTCCTGCAGAACCGCCAGAACCTCCTGATCCTCCGCCGCCTGAGCCGCCCGGATTAACGGGCTGTGGTGCGGGTGTGTCACTCTTTATTGAACTCAGGATGAACGTTGAAAGACCGTTTGGAGACTCTGCCCTGAAGAGATCATTTGCAGGGTTGTCAGGATCAGTTCCCACATAGGTTGTTGCAAGTTTCTGGATGTCGTTCACTCCTCCGTTGTCCGGGCGGCGGTATATGAATATATTTGAAACACCCTGTTTTACAGCCCATGCATGTGATACCGACATGTAAATTGTTGCACTCTTGATAAGTCCTCCATTTTCCTCATTTTCAATGTTGGCTTTGTTTACAGTCATTGTATATGCAATTTCACTGATTTTATTGCCTTCATTTTCTGATGCGAGAATGAATGCGGATTTTTGATTTGCGGGAGGCTCTTTGCTGATTGTGGTTTCAATGGATGCAGAACCAGCAGGAATCTCTCCCATTTCAACTGAGAACTGTGCCTTTATCTGGCCGACATCTGCTCCTAATTCTTCTGATTTTACAGGTTTGCTTTTTGCACTTACACTTTCAACCGTACCTGAAACATTACCTCCTTCAACTGTGGGCTCTCCTTGTGTTCTAATCCTTAGCGTATCCCATCCGGAACTGCTGTCAGAGATAATAATTTCGTCTTCTTCAGAGTCAACAGTGACCTCTGATGATGCATCAAAGGTGTTGATGTTTACCTTCTGTTTTCCACCTTCCTGGACTTCGGTTTCCATATCATCCAGTCCGAATGATGAATCCTTTTTTCCAACAGGGGTATCCACTCCTGCATCCGGAGGTTGTGAGGTAGTAAATTCAAGGTTCAGGCTGATGTGCCCTCCCTGAGTATATGCGGAAGTCTGTTTTGCTTTGTAAGTGCCGTACCAGAAGGTGACTTCGGGGTTACCTGCTGCCATCTCTTCTTCGGTTGCGCTTACAAAGAGTCTGTCATCAAATGTGCCTGAATCTCCAAAGACTCCCGGTGTAGTGACTGTGAATTCTCCTCTTTTGTTTAAGTCAACCTTTGCAACAATTACGGTTCCTGCAGGTGCAGTTTTCCCGTCGATTGTTACACTGCCATAGTAATCACAAGGGATGGGTGGTGCTGCCGATGCAAGTATCACTGACAAGATTAAAAGAAAAATGGTGGTTAGTATTTTTATTTTCATTGAATACTCTCCTTTTTCATACTGTCAACGCAGACAGGTAACATTCCTCTTTGGAATATAGCCAGAAAGCATCTGTCGGCTGCAGTTCACGGCTGTCCGCATAAATTCCGGTACCTCCGTTTACAATGACATTGTCATAGTTTTTGTTTACTGAATTGTATTTGAGTGCATATACCCAGTTGTCAGCAACTGTCATAAATGCAATATTTGCAGGTGCATTCTGTGTGTTTCCAAATCCTATAGCATTCCATCCTTTTGAAAGCTTCTTTGAAGGAGGTGTTGCGAGAGGACTGTTGGTGTAGGTGATTACAACGTCATCTGTCTGTTTTGAGTAAATCCATACTGCTTCAAGCGGATTTATCGGACTTGATGATGTAAGTGTTTTCCAGGTGGCAGTTGCAGCATCATACTGGTAGACAGGGTGACCGTCTGTGTCTACATCAGAGAATATTGATGCGGTGTTTTTGCCGTCTGAAAGACGCTTTGGTGTTGATATGAAGTTCCATCCGTATCTGAGTGTTATTGTACCGGTCTCGGGAGCCTCGATTCCAAGTGTTATGCTTGTAATGTTGTCCACTGACATCTCACCGGTTACGTTTTCTCCGACAAGTTTAAGTGGCCATAATCCGTCTCCCGGTCTTAAGAGAACATCATTTTTGGTGTTTGCAATTATGTAGTTCTGACTTCTTATGGTGTCTCTGCTATCAATTGTTACTTCTTTGCCGTCTTCACCGGTGATTATTATGTCATATCCGGCCTGAGCAAGTTCTGTGTCGTACGACCTGCCTGTGTGTGGGTTTGCATCATCCACGAAACCGCATAACAGCCATAATGGCATTCCCGCCCATTCGTTGCCGGATGCATCGGTATATGTTGCCTTATGGCTTTCCTCGCCCTGTGCCATTGTGCATCCCATTGCACCCTCAAAGAAGCCTTTGCTTATTGTTGCGTCGATTGCCCCGTGGAGTGAAAGATTCCACTTGGCGTCAGGCACTGTCTGAAGTTCTATTCTTGAAACATACTTTGGAGAAAGCCCTGCACATGACGGAAGTCCTGAATTGTAGTGCCAGTATTCAGACGGGATGGTCTCAAACATATCTCTTTGTCCGAAGATGTGGTCGTCGGTTTCATAGAATAACCTGAATCCGTCACCATATGCCGGCATAGCACCTTTGCCGGTTCCCGCATAGCCGTACCATGCAAGGACCGGTGTTCCGAGTCTCGGGTTTGCCTCACGGTCATTGTATATTACATCGTATGAGAGCTTTGTTGTCCAGCCGTCGCATTCTGCTATGAATTTAATCTCAGTTTCTTCAGGCATTCCGCCTACAAGACTGCAGATGTCTGAAACAGCTGTTCCTTTCATAGGCTCTGTAATCTTGAAGCCTCCAGGGTATGTTTCTCCCATGTCCCAGGGATCGCCTTCGGCAAAGCATAGACCTTCGAATTTATAGAGTGTTTCTCCGTCCCCATAGACGTCGAACTGTGACTCGAGGTCTGCGTATGTTACTGTAACATTTTCAACTTCTGTTATTCCGTCTGCCCCGTATTTTACAATTGTAAGTGTAGGTGCATCGACGGGAATCTGGAATTCGGTAAGTTTAATCTTTGAAAGGTTTCCGATACTGTAACTGTTTGCAGGGAGTCCGGGCCCGACAACCCTGAGACCTGAAGAATACTCAAGTGCACTGCCGTTGAGTCTGTCTGCCACAATTATCTCTTTAGATATATCACTGATGCCTGCTACAATCAGACTGCTTGGAATTTCTTTTGAATATCCGTCTGCCGCAACCATTACGACTGTGTAACCTGTGGTTGCAAGACCCATGTTGAATCCTGATGAACCGTGTGATACCCTGTCATCAACCCATCCGCAGAGATCGTAGAGAGGAATTCCTTCCCATACACATCCGTTTGCGTCAGTATATGTGGTGTCGTGGTGGCTGCACTGCCTTGCAAGAGCGAAGTAATCTTTTGTAATTACAGTGTCAATCTTTCCTTCAAGTGCAAGGTTCCATGAACCTTCTGCCGGTTCTCCGGGGATTAGTTCAACGAGATCGATTTCAACGACTCCGCCGATTGCACTTCCTGAGAATTTGTTCTGATCATTGTCCCATAGGGAATCGCCTACAAGTTTAAGCGGATAAACAGGTTTGTCTTCATTTACTTCAAGGGCCTGGCCGTTTAGTTTGTCTGCAAGGATGAAACTGCTGTTTCTTGCAATGTCTGCTGACGCAAAATCTCTTGAAAATCCGTCGGATGCGACAAGCCTTGCTGTGTAACCATTTGCTGCTGCATCATCGTCAAATGTCCAGTGTCCTGTTGATTCTATATTGTCTGATACAGAGGCCATAACCCAGAGAGGAACACCAGACCACACGTCTCCGTTTGGATCTGTCCAGTTTATCCTGTGGCAGCCTCCCTCTTCAAATTCTGCCTGTGTGATTGTGTCGTTTAAGACACCGTTGATTTTAAGGTTCCATCCTTTTGGTTCCTCCGGAAGTCCGATAAGCTCAATTGTGGAAACGCTGCCTATCAGCTGACCTGCAGCGACCTGATTTCCTATCATTCTCAGGGGGAAGCATGGTTTGTCTTCTCCGATTGTCTCAGGGAGTATCTCACCGTCAAGTGTGTTTGCCAGAATGTAGTCGTTGCTGTTTGCGATATCGGAGCTTTCAAAGTTGATTGAATAAGAGCCGTCAGTGCATGTCAGCTTTATGGAATAACCCTCTGCGGCAAGAGCTTCATTAAATGTTTCCGGGTCATCATCGTCTATCTTTCCAACAACACAATAGAGTGGAAGACCTTTCCATGTACCGTCTGCATCTGTGTATTCAACACCGCGTTCCAAAACATCAGCTTCATACTGAGTTTTTGTAACTTCAGCAGAGTTTTTTCCGGTGAGTGATATCTTCCATGAAACCGGTGGTTCAACACTTGTGCTTACTGTCATTTTAACGACTGCTTCTGCATTTTCAAGAGTTGTAAGGCCTTTTGTTCCGTAGCAAAAGACTACTTTATCCCCGTTTGCAACTGTTTTTAGGTTGAATCCGTCTGTCAGGTAATTGTTCCAGTCATCAAGCAGCACCCCGTTAACAAAACAGCACCAGCTTTTGCCATCCACGTACATGTAGCTTTCAATGTCATCCAGAAGCATCAGTCCTGGTTTGTCTGATCCAGGAAGCATCTTCTTGTCGGATACATTGAATGCGAATCCGTCACCCTGTTCTGAAGCAACCTGCAGTGCCCCGAGTGGTGTGAGCTGTTTTACCTCATAAGTAGCACCGCCTGGTGCAGTAACTGTGGTATTCCCGTCTGAGAGGAGAACTTCTCCGTTGTATATATAATCAGCATCAGGATTTACTGAGTCAACGGTTATAAGAACCTTTGCTGTTGCATTTTGTGCTGTTCCTGCTTCGTTGTCCCCCATAATTTCTACATAGTAGAAGTTTACGGTATCTCCGCCTGAAAGTGTTTTTATGTTAAGTCCCTGTGTATCCGGGTTGTTGTATCCGTCCATGTATTGGCCGTTAACATAGCATTCCCATCCTGCTGTTGATTTAACAAAGAAGTGTTCTTCAATGTCATTTAGCATCAGAATTCCAAGAGTATCGAATTTTTTGTTTGTGACATTTATGGCAAATCCTTCACCTGTAAGAGATGCTGCTTTTAGTGCTCCGAGTGGTGTAAGTTTGTTTACCTGATAATCGACACCCTCTATTGTGCTTAATGTTATGTTTTCATCCGTGAGTGTAATTTCTCCTGAAAATACGGTGTCTACAACTGGTGCAGGTGAGGCAACGGTTATAAGGACCTTTGCTGTTGCATTTAGTGCAGTTTCTGCTTCGTTGTCCCCCATAATCTCCACATAATAGAAGTTTACGGTATCTCCTGCCTGAAGTGTTTTTATGTTAAGTCCCTGTGTATCCGGGTTGTTGTATCCGTCCATGTATTGGCCGTTAACATAGCACTCCCATCCTACTGTTGATTTAACAAAGAAATGTTCTTCAATGTCATTTAGCATCAGAATTCCAAGAGTATCAAATTTTTTGTTTGTTACATTTATGGCAAATCCTTCACCTGTAAGAGATGCTGTTTTTAGTGCTCCGAGTGGTGTAAGTTTGTTTACCTGGTAATCGACACCCTCTATTGTGCTTACTGTTGTGTTTTCATTAGTAAGTACAACTTCTCCCGAGAATACAGTATCAACAACCGGAGCAGGTGGAGCTGTGGTATTTACGGTAATTAGTACCTCTGCAAGAGCATTTCCTGCATTTACAGCTTCGATGTCATAGGAACCTTCAGCGTAATAGAAGTTGACTGTGTCACCATCTGAAAGTGCTTTTACATTCAGACCTTCTGTATCATTATTGCTGTAACCGTCAAGTTTTGCACCGTTTACATAACATTCCCAGTATCCCGGGTTTTTCCGGATAAACTGATCTATGTCATCAAGCATCAGAATGCATAACTCTGAAAATTTCTTGTCAGTTACGTTTATGTTAAACCCTTCACCTTCAAGGGATGCCATCTTTAATGCACCAAGCGGTGTCAACTGATCAACTTCATATGATACTTCGGATGTTGCATTTACTGTGCACGTGGCATCTTCCAGGGTGAGTTCTGCGTCGAAGAGTGTATCTTTTGCAGGTGCGGGCTCGTCTGTCAGTATTTTGATTTTATTTATGTACTTTACACCGAGTCCTGTTGTTGAAGGGTATTCTTTGCCCTGATCTGTGTAGTTATACCAGTACTGATCAGCGAAGGATTCATGCATATCCCAGGCACCGAAGATGTGTTCCTGCCATGGATTTATGGAATTGTCTGCGAAAAAGACATTTTTCATTCCATCAGTATATGAGCCATTTGAATACTGGCCGTCTTTATACCATGTCAGAACCATTTTTCCCTGGCGGTCCGGAGGGGTGTATACATTAAAATAACCAAATGTTCGGTCAAGACCATCTGAAGAGACAAGCTGGATTTCATCACCTGCTTCTGCTCCTCCAATAAGATCACAGAGATCCTTAATATCGGTTCCTTTTACAGCCCCCTGGTCTTTTGCGGGATAGCAGTTTACATCTTCTTCAGGATTCCATGGATTATAGTCTCCATTTGATGCATTCCATGCTCCTTCAAATACCGGGCCCTGGTGATAATAATGCGTAACACCATCACCTTGTACAGGCAGGTTTTGTTCCATCCACATTGCTGTTACCGTCGTCTGGTTGAGAACGGTAGTGCCGTCGTCGGCAATTTTCTGAATTGTGACTTCAGAAGTGCCTGCCGCACCGGCCGGTATGACAAACAAAAGCATCAGCAGAATGCTGAATGCTGTTAATGCCATAATTTTCATCTTATTACTGTGCATTAAATAAACTCCATTAACATTGTGTGGTTTCATGTAAAGCAGAATGCCTTACGGTGTGTAAATTTTATATTTGTGTTGTATATTAGAATTTGTAAGGCAAAAATGCCTATTGGTGAGCTTTTACAGGCTAAAAGTTGAAAAATACAAGCTTTGATTTTTAAAAATCAAGAGGATACTTAATTTACAACCTGGTTGATTTAATTAACTTATTGTAGTTAACTCATCATTTTGCCAGATTATTTTCCCATAAAACTTTTGGAAACTGTCCGGTACCAATTTATTTATAAAAAAACCCTGAATATCCATTTTCTGTATATGTGGCCTTTGTTTATCCACGCATGATATTTCTGTTGTGTTTTGGAAGGTGCGGCGTTTATTTTTCATTACTTGTGGCAAAAAGTAAATTTTATAAATTAAATTAAGTTAACTTATAAAAAATGATAATGTTATTTAATCTCTCAGTATATACCTTTTATAATCAGAAAATATCGTATTTCAGGGGTATAGATTCTAATGCCGGCTAACAGAACTGTTTTATTTTTCGTACTGGTTTTTCTGGCTGCTTTGTCCGGACAGGCCTTTGCAGGCACCGGTGAAATTACTGCTATAAAATATGCAAACGACGGAGTGACTGTAATTGATGAAAAAACCATCGATTATAAATGGATGGAGAAAAATCTGCCCGTATACGGGGATGGTGTCACCCACTATTATCATCAGGGTCCCGTTTTTGAGGCCAAATGGGAAGAAGTCCATCCCGATCTTCCATACAATATGTGGAATCCCGAAGAGGACATAAATTATGAGACAAAGGACATGGGTGCCGTAAAGGGAAGCTCTGTTCGTGACATATGTGATCTTGTCAGCTCGATGGATGAGGGTGATGAGGTTAAGATAGTCTCAGAAGATGGTTTTTTTAAATATTTTCCATATGAAAATGTGTATTCCCCCCCGTCACGTCAGGGTGAGATTGTGATTGCATGGTATACCGGCAGTTCTGAATCTTCAGGCTATGTGCCTTTAGATTATCGTGAGGGAATGAGGCTTGTATTCCTCGCAGACACTACCACAAATCCGACAGGTGATCATGTATTTGGGATTACCGATATGGAGAAATCCCTTGATGAGGATTGCTGGCATTATTTTAATGGTGTTTACCCTACAACAACCGGTTTATCAATTCAGAAAATCAGCAGGGTTGAAATCTACAGTGATGACGATCCGCCAAACGGGATTTTGAACATAAAGAGCACACCTTCTGGTGCCACCGTATTCATAGACGATGAAGAGTACGCCCTGACAGACTGCAATATAGATACTCTCGATGAGGGCAGTTATCTTGTCCGTGTTGAAAAGGATGGCTATAAACCCTCTGAAGAAAAGTCTGTCAGCATAAGTCTCTGCACTCAAACATCTCTTGAATTTACCCTGGAGGAGCAGACTTCCGAATATTTTGGGAAAGAGCTTCGCCTTTTTGAAAAAGGGTCTGTAAATGGCAGCGTTTTTGTATTAAAAACGGATGGGAATCCGGAAGTTTTAGGATCAGATGATCTTGCAAAGTACACCTTAAAAACCGGCATTTCAAAAAGTGATGAAATTAATTCAGCAAGACTCTTTGTTTATATCGGAAATTCACGTGACACTTCTTTGAAATCAGGTTTAAAACCTGAATGTGAGGTATTGTTCAACGGTAAAAAGAAGGAGCCCGAGAGGGAATATTTTGATCTCTCAAAGGATGTACCTTCTTATTACTCTGAAACCTTTGCATATGACGTTAAGGATTCCCTGAAATCAGGGGATGAACAGATAATCACCGTAAAAAATACGGGGAATTCAGATTCTGAATTCACATCATACGGTGCTGCCCTTTTTCTTACAGTCAAAAATGAGAGCTGTGACCGGATTTTATGGTGGGGTTATGAGGGCTGCGACATAATAATGGCAAATCCCAATCCGGAAGGTGAGGAAGGCGAATTCATCACTTCGGCAAACCAGAATGGTGATGTTGAAGCATCTCCCGGGGAGGCCCGGCTCAGCATAATATACTCATGCCCCGAAGATCCTCCCGGACTTTCTGAAAAAGGAGAAAATTCTGTCTTTTTTAATGATGAAGAATGGTTTGGGGTATTAAATACTGATGATTCCTGCCTGAAATCATTTGAAAGCGACGTATTGCCTTTTATGAAAAAATCCAATAATGAAATCAGGATTAAGAGCATTGAGGGAAGCAAAAACGGGGCTCTCATTGAAACCAGGAATGTCTTTCTTATAAATAAAGCCGGAGGTCTGAAGACTGGTGCATCTGATGAAAGCAATGAAGATGCCGGTGATATAAGAAAAGCTGACAATCCTGCTTCAGTAATTTCAGGTGCTGACAACAAATCAGCAGTTACAACCGGTATAAATGAAACCCTTGGGAATGCTGTTGGTGAAAAGCCCGAATCGGTTGGAATTTTGGAAGGATTCATATCCGGAATCTGGAAACTGATTTTTGGAGAAGAGGAGGTCTCTTCAGTATCAATTAAGGAAACAGATTTACAGGTGGCCGGAGGGGAAAATAAGAATTCCGAATCAGACAAAGACATTCAAAATAAGAAAAATTATGATATCAGTGTCAAATCCAATCCGCGGGGGGCCCTGATCTACCTTGACGGTGTTTATACCGGGAAAACAACCCCCGAAGTTTTTCTTATTCCTGCGGGAGAGTCGCATAAATTCAGCATAAAAAAGGATTATTATCAGGATTATGATGAGATTGTCACAGCCGGTTCTGATTGTGAAATTGTTGCTGATATGACATCTTTGTCAAAGATAATTTCTGACAAGGAAAAATTTGATCTCTTTTCAGAAATTCCTGCAAATTCCAATTCCGGTGGTCTGTATGTAAACGGGCCGTCTAAAGGACTCAGTATCTATATTGACAACAAGGACACATCCAGGATAACCCCGGATGTTGTTAGCGGAATTAAGGCGGGCAGGCACACTGTGACTCTTGGGAAAAAAACAACCACATCCACAGGAAGAGAAAGTCTTGAAAAGACAGGTTCACTGGGTGTTTATGTGTATGGTGATTCAGTCTGCGGTGTTTTTGTTCCTGAATCGGAGAATACAAAAGGTTCGGATATAAGTTTCGATTCCGCTGTTTACAAGGATAATTCTGTAAGCTTCAAAGGGGTTTATTCCGGCCTTACAATCCCGTGCGAGAGCGAGATTACAGGTTCTGATTCTTATCTTACAGTCCTTGATGAAGACAGGTATCTTTCATACTATATTCAGCCTGATGCACGTGTGAGCCATAATTTTAAAATAGAACCTTACAATGACAGGTTATATGAGATTTATGTTGAATCGGAACCAAAAGGGGCTGAAATATTTATTGACGGGTTCAGAACAGGATTTTCAACACCTTATAAAATAGACGGCCTTTCCTGCGGCTTTCACGAGGTTACCCTCTCAAAGCCGGGCTATATTCCATCCTCAGGAACCGTGAGGATATTAATGGGCTCGGATGAGGAATTTGCAGGAGTTGTTCATGTTGAGATGAAAGAATATCCTTCAGGGAGACTTTATGTAACATCGAAAACTGACGGGGCAAAGATCTACATAAACGGGAAATATTCCGGAGAGATAACTCCTCATCTTTTTACTGATATGAATATCGGAACTTATGCGGTAAAACTTGTTTCGGGCTCTTCTAAAAAAGAGATTGACAGCGTTACAATAGAGCCGTATGAGACTTTTGAATGCTATGCAAACCTGGGAGTGTGAGAGTTTCTTGCAGACTAATATTATTCTTTTAATTTCTTCACTGCTTTTAGTGTCAGTAGTCTCCTCTATGCCAGTATCTGCAAATAGTCAGATTTCCGAAGTATCCGGGCCGTATGTAACAAACACAGGTCAATCCTCAGCTTTTGTAAACTGGATATCCGGTGAAGAATCATCTTTTAAGTTATTCTATGACGATGAATTAAATTATACAAAGATGGCCGGATATTCAAAAATCCTGGAAAAACCGGATTATAATCCGGCTGCCTGCTTATATCGTGCAGAACTTTCAGGTCTTGTTCCTGACACTGTATATCATTATAAAATTACAGGGGAGGGATTTGAATCAGGTGACTGCACTTTCAGGACTTTTCCAAAATCCGGAGGATTTTCTTTTGTGGTCATTGGAGATACCCATGCCAGCGGAGGAACTGGTGATGGAAATTATATCCGGAGCCTGCTTGCATCAGAAATTTCCGGTCAGGAACCATTGTTTGTAATATTTACAGGAGATATGGTCTCGGAAGGTTTGGATGTTTCCGGATGGGATGAATTTTTTAATGAAATGAGTCCGGTTCTAAGGAATTCATCAGTCTTTACCTCTCCGGGTAACCATGAGGATAACAGCACATTATATTATGATTATTTTGGTTATCCGGAATGGTACTCCTTTGAATGCGGCGATTCATCCTTTTATTCACTTGACAGCAATGAAAATGCCTGTCCTCTGATGGATTTACAAAATGACTGGATCGAGGAGAGTCTTCCTGGTAACAATAATCTAAAATTTGTATATTTCCACCATCCTCCGTATAGTTCGGATAAAAGGCATCCCGGGGGATGGAAAAATATAAGGGATCAATGGAGTGGTTATTTCAGCAGATACTCTGTTGATGCTGTTTTCTCAGGGCATGTTCATGCCTATGAGCATTACTTTTCAGATTTGACTCATTATCTGATAACCGGAACGGGAGGTGGGAATTTATACGCCCTTTCTGATGAAAAGCCGGAAGGGTATCTGAAATCTTCACCGGGAGTGTACGGATATCTGAGAATTGATGTTTTGGATAACGGCAAAACTGCATTGTGCGAATTTGTCCCTGTAATTCTTTCTGAGAAAACTTCTGAGATAAATCAGAAACCGGTTAATGAATACGGGGATAGGTTTGAGATAAATTCCTGTTTTGAAAATTCGTTATCCCGGAAAATGTCCGATATACTGGGGATATTTCCGGGAGATATTCCCCAAAGCCCTGAAAAAATCAGGAGTTATTGATATTTAGGTATTAGTTTTATGTCTGGTATAATTTTATATTTTGAAAATCAGCTTTCAGGACTGTTTAATCTGAACAAAATTTCATTGTTCTGTATATTTATAGCATTTCTGGCAATGGCAGGTCCGTGTTTTGCGGCAACACAAGAGCTTTCGGTAATCAAATATGGAGAGGATGGAAACACCGTTCTCTTTGATGAAACATACGATTACAAATGGCTTGAACAAAACCTCCCGGTAATGGGTGACGGTGTAACTCATTACTATATGCAGGGTCCGACGTTTGATGAAAACGATCCCCTGAATCCCTCAGAGGACAAAAATGTGTTAAGCAGGGATTATGGGGCTGTAAAGGGCACAAATGTTGCCGATCTCTGTGAACTTGCAGGAAGGCTTCCGGAGAACTATGAAGTCCGAATCGCTTCAGAAGACGGCTTTTCAAAAAAATTCGGATACAAAAATGTTTATTATTCTGATAACAGGCAGGGTCCTCTTGTAGTTTGCTGGTATAACGGGGATGACAATTCAGCTGAAGGCGACAGACAGGGTACAGGATATCCTCCTGATTTCTATACCGGAATGAGACTTGTTGTCTTTGGAGACACGGACACAAATCCTTGGGGTTATCATGTCTTTGGAAACCAGGATATGAATGATTTTTTTGATGAAAAATATATCCACTATTTCAACGGCGAATGGCCCTCATCGGGCGGTCTTTCTGTAAAATATGTGAGCAAAATTGAGATGCTGCCGTTAAAAGAGGCCGGTGCAAAAGATATTCCGGCAGAATCCAAAGCACCCCTTTCTGTATTTGTAATTCTCGGTGCATTTGGAGTGTCCTGTATTATTTATAAGAAAACGAGGTGAAATAATGAAAATACTTAGATTTTTTGCAATATTTCTGGCAATCACCTTTGCCATGACTACAGGTTTTGCATATGCAGGACCGACAACTGAAGTCACTGTTTATTCAGTCAGCAGTGATGGTGAAACGGTTCTTGAACAAAAGACAGTTGATTACCTCTGGATGGAGAGTAACCTGCCTGTTATGGGTGACGGAGTCACTCATTATTACCATCAGGGACCTGTTTTTTCTGATGACAAGGAAGAGCAGTGGGATGTAAATGAAACAAGGAATTTCAAGGACAGAGGTGCTGTAAAAGGCACTAATGTGGCTGATCTCTGTGACCTTGTCGGCGGAATGTCAGAGTCAGATGATGTCATGGTCAGGGCAAATGACGGATATAACGTATTATTTGATTATGAAAATATCTGCGAGCCCTCCCCTCGTCAGGGTCCTCTTGTTCTCTGCTGGTATAACGGAGAGGATGCAGAGTCGGGTGAAAAACAGGGTGTCGGCTATCCCCCTGAATTTTTTGCAGGAATGAGGCTTGCTTTCCTTGCCGACAATTCAACAAACCCCCAGGGACTTCATGTATTTGGCAACACTGATATGAGGGAGAGTTTCCCTGCTGAAAAGATTCACCTGTTTGATAATCTCTACCCTTCGACAAGTGGATACACTGTTAAATGGGTTGACGAGATCAGGGTCTATAAAGGCGGATACAAAGGCGAGACAAACGCTCCTTCAAAGTCCCTTTCAAATGATCTTAAAAATGAAAATAATGAAAAAACCGATATGTCTGCACCATTGTCTCCGCTGACAATAATCTTTGCAATTACAGGTTTTGTTCTGAGTGTCCATTTGATAAGGAGGGAGTAAGTAATTGTCATATATTTCTAAAAAAACCTATTTAACCGGTTTTTTTTCAGCCCTTATTATCTGCATGGTAATTTTCTCGGGGTGCACACAGGCCGGGGATGAAAAATCCGGTCAGGATACAAATGCTGCCATTAAGGGAAATCTTACACTCACCGGATCAGACGGGATTGAAACTGTTTATTCCTATGACGAAATTTTAGAGATGCAGGATGCATTAGGATACGGCTATTCAGTTTCAACTGTCGGGATAAAATACGGGCCTTATGAATGTCGCGGGGTTCCCCTGACAGAACTTATCCAAAAAGCAGGCGGAATGAAGGAGAACGATTCCTTATGGATTTCAGCAAATGACGGATATATGTGGGTCTTTGATTACGATCAGGTAAATGGTCGGGATTTCATCACCTTAAATCCGGATTTAAAAGAGATTGAACCCCCTGAATTAAAAGTTATTCTGATGTATGAGCAGGACAAAGAGCCTCTTTCATACAATGACGGGGCTCCGTTCAGGATTGCAATTATTTCGGATTCAAAAGATGTAATTACAGAAGGCAGTTCCTGGGTAAAGTGGGTTGAGAAAATAGAGATAAAGGGAGGTAATTCCTAATGAGAAACATCAGGTTTCTCTTCCTGTTATCTTTAATACTTTCAGTCTTTGTTCTGTTTTCAGGATGTACTACAGAAGATCAGGTTGAAAAAACTGAAATTAAAATTGTTCCGGCAGGGAGTCTTCTTCTTCCCCTTGAAGAGATTGAAAGGGATTTTGAAGAGACTCATCCGGGAACTGATGTCATAATTGAGGGCCACGGGAGTATTCAGTGCATACGTCAGGTTACTGACCTGAAAAGGCCTCTTGATCTTGTAATTGTTGCAGATCAGTCCTTAATTCCGGATATGATGTATATCCCGATGCCAGGGAGTACAAAAAATTATGCTGACAATTATACGGCGTTTGCTACAAATGAGATGGTAATTGCCTATACTGACAAATCCCTGTATTCTGATGAGATAACTTCGGAGAACTGGTATGAGATACTTAAAAGATCTGATGTGAAGGTCGGGTTTTCAAATCCTGTTCTTGATGCCTGCGGTTATCGTACATTTATGGTATCCTATCTTGCAAATGAATATTATGGAGACACCGAAATATTTGACAAAATCCTTGGTGACCATTTAAAAGAACCTGTTGAAATAATAAAAAAGAATGATAAAACCGAGATAATTCTTCCTGAGTTTGTAAAACCATCCGATTCAAAAATAGCAGTTCGTGACGGGAGTATATTTTTGTTATATTTAATTGAGTCAGGCGGTGTTGATTATGGTTTTGAGTACAGAAGTGTTGCAGAAGGACACGGTTTGAAATACGTAACCCTTCCTGACGAACTGAATCTTGGAAACATGAGCCTGAAGGACTATTACAGCACGATATCTGTAAAGCTAAGCTTTGAGAGGTTTTCATCAATCGGATCAGAGAGGGTTGGAGAATCCGTGGTCTATGCATATACTGTCCCGGAAACTGCCACCAATAAAAATTCTGCATATGAGTTTGCTGAATTTATGAAAGAGTACTTTAAGGAAGCACGGTTCGGGTGGCCTGATCCAATTTAATTTTCAAAATAATTTACGCCCCCGGCGGGAATCATAAACAGGATCATGAAGGATTTAGGAATATGTCGGAAAAAAATATTTTGAACGGTTTGAAAAATTATCATAAAAATCGTCTTCTGATAATTTTAGCGGTGCTGATTACAATATTTGCATCGGTTTTAATTTTCAGTTCAGGCTTTTTGTTCACAGATGATGACAATTCAACAAAATATCAAAAGGAAGTTGTTCCTTTCGATAAAAAAGTTGATTCTGTGATTATGGTAAAAAATGTAGGTATTGAACCGGAAAAGGCCGGAGAATATTTTGAAAAAGTTGTTGACGAAAGGGTCAGATATTCGGGCGGTTATGATGACGGGCTTATCGGGGAAAAAGTATGTTTGCTTTATCAGAAAGCTGCGTCAGGGTTTGAAAATGCAGGCCGTAATCTGAATTATTACAGTATTGAAATAAATGATCTGGTGAACGATGAGGATACAAGGGTGCCGGAATATCTCAGCGGGGAATACGGCATCATAATTACCCTGAATTATCAGGATTCTGATGGAATATTCCCTGACACTCTGTGGTGGTATGAGTCGGATGCAACCAGGATTGTAAGGGAGATTTACAATTCCGAAATAGCTGACTCTGTTGGTTTTGTGAAAATAATCTATTCCAAAGATGACAGTGATAATTATGTTGTCTACCTAATCCTTACAAAAGAGGATGCAGTAAGGCTCAGGGATAACTGGGGTGATGATGAAAAATACCTGCCCTGTTATCTTTGGTCATCGGTAAACATCAAAAGCGGGAATGGCATAATTCCATATGAAAATTCAGGAAATGAACTGTCTTCTCCGGTTGTCTTTGATCCTGTAAACTCTCTTGCCGGAGATTATCAGGCTGACAGTTATCTCTCTGATTTCATAAATGAATATTCTCCCGAAATTGTTTCAATGATCAATAGAATTGACAAATCGTCACTAAAGGATGATACAAAGGCATTATCTTCAGAATCCATAAGACTGATGAGGGAGTGCCTGAGACAGAGTGAAATTGTCCGGCCGGTACCTGTTTCTGAAAAATTCACCGGCGTCAAATCAGATTATTTCAACGGACTGTCTCTTGTCCTGAGATCTGCATCATCATTCTGGCATGCATCGGTATTTTTCGATAATGAGGATTTAAAGAGTGGTAATGAATACCTGAAAAAAGGCATTGGGAAAATTGAAAGTGCCGTGTCAAAAACGGGAGATATGACTCTTGATTCTGAAAATTTCAAAATTTCAACCATAAAATGCATAAATAATGCAATGCCCCTCAATACACAGTTTCATTACCAGGATGCCGGACGAAACAATGATATCTCAATCAGGATCACAAACTGGCAGATAAAGAAGGGACTGCTTTTAAAAGACAGTTCCGGAAAAAAAGAATTAGTTAAACCGGCGCTTGGGAAGACGTACCTCCTGGCAACTGTTGATATAATCCATATGGGTTACAGAGGAGAAGGAAACGAGAAGATACTCACGCCTAAAAATGATGATATAACCTTAGTCTATAACGGAAAAGAGTACAAAGACTGCACTCCGTCCGATTATATGGAAAATGCCGGTGCGCCCTACGTTTCCAAATGGCTTGACAGAAGGGAGAGGTTTGAAGGCGTGATTGTGTATGAAATCCCTGCATCTGCCAAATTTGCATCCAAAAAGGCATTTTTAAGAATTGATCTCGGAAATTACGGGAATAAAATATGGTGCCTTCTAAAAGATGATGAAAATCAATTTTAAAGACTCTGATTTTATTTTTTTCACATAAAATCGGTTTTTTAAAAAAAAATATTTCCGGAATACCTAAATTAAAATTTTTTTTAAACCTGGCCTGTAATTTACAAAATGAACCGGTTGAGATATTGCATGTAAATCCTGCAAAAATGATTTAATTTTAAAAAATATTTCGGCATTTCAGTTTATTATTCTTAATAATCTCAGTTTTACGGTAAATATTGCCAGACCTTAAATGAGAAGCATTAATAGACATCTTTTCACATATCTTTAGGTATTGCCGTGAGAGGAGGGTTGGATGAAGACTGAGGTCCTCAAGAGCATCAAACAGACAGAAGAAGATTACAAAAAAATGATCAGCGAAGCTGAGGTAGAAAAGAAGCGTATTATCGCAGATGCTGAAGTGGAAGCTGCAAATCTTATTGCGAAAGCAGAAAAAGATGCCGAAGAGTACAAGAACAAGCGTATCGCAGACGCACGATCTGAAGCTAAAGAACAGTATGCAAAGATTGTAAAGGACGGCGAACAGAATGCGGCCTCTATAAAAAAGAAAGCTGCAGCTAACCTTGACAAGGCAGTTGGACTGCTTGTAGAACAGTTCAAGGTGAAGTTAAATGTTTAAAGTTCAGAGGATGAGCAAACTGCTCATCGCCGCGTCTAAAGATCAGCTTGAGCCAATTGTACGTGAGTTGTACCGCTACAATCTCTTCCATATCGAAGATTTTGTCGAGCAGGAGGCTGAAGGCTATGAAGGTTTCAAGATCGGAAAACCGATCGAAGGCGCCGGAAAGACTTCAACAGAGCTCCTTAGAATCCGCTCCATTGCAAACATGATCGGTGTTTCAGCCGGTAATGTGGATGCAGCGGGCGTTATGAGCGCAGGCTCTCTTCAGAATAAGATCGAAGGGGATCTCCCCGGGATCGAATCTGAAATCACAGGATTTGTGGACGAGAAAAACAGTCTCGAAGCACAGATGCGTGAATGCGAACAGAAGATCGCAGAGCTTGCACCTTTCGCAGCGTTTCCTAATGATCTCTCATATCTGCATGGCTACGATGGTTTTTCCGTTTATGCGGGTCATATCCCCGGGGACGTTGAAATTCCTGTCGATTGTGAAAAATTCTTCACAAGCGAAGTTGCCGGCAATTTCCTCATAGCTGTTGTACCCAAAGCCGAAGCAGAAAAAGCCGAGAGCTTCCTTTCAGAAGCAGGTTTTCAGTCTGTTGGCATCCCAAAGGAGGATGGAACGGCAGCGGAGAGGACAGAGTGGTATACCCATGAGATCACCCGTCTCGAATCAGAGATCGGTAAGAAAATTGAGCAGATTGCTGCTCTTAAAACAAAGCACGCATCTTTTCTGGTGGCATGCGATGAATTGCTCACGGCAGATGTTGAGCGTGCGGAAGCACCGCTTAGATTTGCCACCACAGAACAGACTTTTGTTGCTGAAGGATGGGTACCGTCCGACAAGGCAAAGGCTCTGACTGACGATCTTATGAAAGTTACAGGCGGAAAAGTGTTTGTAAACGAAGAAGAGATCGATTACGAAAAAGATGTTGTACCAATTGAATACGATAATCCTGACTTTTCAAAGCCGACAGAGGCTTTAATGGACATCTATTCCAGACCGCAGTACACAGAATTTGACCCGACTTTACTGGTGTCAATTGTTTTCCCGATATTCTTTGGTTTTATCCTTGGAGATGTAGGTTACGGTCTTGTACTGCTTATCGCAAGCTTCGGACTCCGCAAAATGGTCAAAGACAGTATTGCAGGAAACCAGTTGCTTGACGTATTAAGAAATGCCAGTGTTATGAGCATCATTTTTGGTGTTTTATATAGTGAATTTTTAGGATTCGCTCTTCCATGGGATCCGCTGATCTTCAGCCGTCACTTTAATATCGGTGCGGCTCATGCCGGCGGTCACGGTCCTGAGGCAATTCTGCTTCTGATTATTACCGCATGGATTGGTATATTACACATAACACTTGGAAGAGGCATTCACATTAGAAATGCATTAATTCAACTTCACCCCGGAGAACACCGCAACAAGGTTGTTTTCGCCCAGCTTGGCTGGATACTTGTTATGTGGGGTATTCTTTTAATTATATGGACAATCGCTCCAATTCCTATGATGCCTGATCTTACAGGATTCGCAGCTATTGCAGCAGGATTAAACATCTTTGCAATAATCGGCGGTCTTTTGATCATTGTCGGTGTTATCGGAATCGGTCGTGAATCTGCCCTTGAACTCATGGAACTTCCGACAATCGTAAGTCACGTGCTTTCATATACACGTCTTGCAGCTGTTGGTCTTTCATCTGTTGCAATTGCGGCTGTTACAAACTTCATATCAATCGGTATGATAATTGAGCCTGCAATAGCAGATTTCGGAATTGTAAGTATAGTTATGATTGTTGTGGGAATCGTTGTATTCCTGATTGGACACATTTTAAACACCGCACTTGGTCTATTGGGCGGAGGTTTACACTCAATTCGTCTGCACTATGTAGAGTTCTTTACGAAATTCTACCAGGGCGGAGGAAAGAGATACGAACCATTTGGAATTATTAGAAAATTTACGGAGGAATAATATTATGGCAATTGAAGCAATGACAGTTGAAGTCGCTGAAGCATCAGCAGTTGGACTTAAGGCAGTTGGTGCAGGTCTTGCAGTAGGACTTGCAGGTATGGGTACAGGTCTCGCACAGCTCGGTATTGGAGGAGCTGCAGTCGGAGCAACCGCAGAAAACAAAGAGATGTTCGGTCTCGCACTTCTCTTCACTGTTATTCCGGAAACAGTCGTTATCTTTGGTCTTGTAGTCGCACTTCTTCTCCTGTTCACATAAATACAGTCATTAGAGGAGTTACAAGACAATGGCATTGGATGCTGTAGTCGGTGAGATAAGAGATAAGGGTCTGAAAGAATCCGCAGCTATCAAAGCAGAAGGAAAAGCAGAGGCAGACAAAATTCTTGCCGAAGCCAATGAAAAGATAGTTGCGATTAAGACCGCTGCAGAAGAGGGTGCAAACCGCCAGTCTTCCCAGTTAATTACAAGGGAAGTTGCGGCTGCAAACCTTGCTGTAAAGCGTGAAGTCCTGAATGCGGAAAAGGATCTCCTGGATCAGGTATATTCCGCAACAGTCGGATCAATCGATGATCTGCCTGAGGATTTCCACAAAAAAGCAGTAAGAGAACTCTGCAAAACAGCGGCCAAAGAGCTTGGTGAAGGTGTATTCTACTGCAACGACCGTGATAAGGCAGCAGTGGAGGCCGCAATATCCGAGTTAAAGACTCTTTCGGGATTCTCACTGGCAGGAACAAAAGACATCTCCGGTGGCGTCATTGCTGAGAGCAAAGACGGGCTGCTTCAGCTGGATTACAGCTACGGCGCCTCTCTTACCGAAGTCTGGGAAACAGGTCTTCGTGACGCATCAGAGGCTCTGTTTAAGTAAATGGGGGTATTAGGCAATGGCTGCAGTTAATACTACAGGCCCTGCTCCCTACATATACGCCTGCACACGTATGCGTGTCAGGAAGGCAGGACTCCTTCCACGCGAGGAGTATATGCGTATGCTGAATATGGAGCTCCCGGAGGTTACCCGTTTCATTGAAGAAACAGGTTACAAGACAGAGATCGATGAGCTTGCATCATCATTCTCCGGCGTTGACTTAATGGAGATTGCACTCTCCTGGAATCTTGCAAAGGAATACCAGAGAATAATCGCAATGGTGCCCGGACATCTGAAGAAGCTTACAAAAAGCTACCTTCTTCGCTGGGATATCCAGAATGTTCTCACAGTCCTTCGCGGGAAAACACAGGGTGTGCCGTCAGGCAAAATTAAGGAGATCTTAATTCCTGCAGGAAGTCTTGACAAGGTTGATCTTGATCGTCTTGTCGGCGAGGACTCACCTGACAGAATCGTGGATCACCTGAAAGACCACAAACTCTATTCAGTCTTTGACCGTGAGATGGCAGCAGCTCTTGAGTCGGGTTCATTCGCAAGAATGGAAAACGAACTCTACAAAGCATATTATGCTGATCTGATCCGGGAATCAAAAGGTGGTGTCAAGGGTGGTCATGCTTTCCTGAAATATGTAAGGCTTGACATTGATACAAAGAACCTTGAGACTGTATTCCGTGTAAAAGGCGAAACCGACAGCGAATCAATCCGTGAACTCATGATTGAGGGCGGAACATTCACAATTGACGAGCTTGTCCGCTATGCAGGTATCGAAAACGTCGAAGAGATTGTCGATACCGTCAGAAAAAAGCTGGACATTGAATCATTTAGTGATGTATTTGACGCTGTCAGGGAGAACAAACCCGCATCTGAAATAGAGCTGGGTTTAATCAAGGCAAAGCTCGATCAGATGGACAGGCTTTCAAAGCGTTATCCTATGTCTGTCTGCCCGATTCTTCTGTACCTTGAAATGAAGATGTACGAGGTTTCAAACCTTCGTGCAGTCGCCCGTGGAAAAGAGTCAAACCTTCCGTCTGAGCGGATAGGGGCCTGTATGGTGGTGTGATAAATGGAAATAGCAGTTGTTGGAAACAGTGAGTTTATCCTTGGTTTCCGCCTTGCCGGTATTCAGAAGACCTATGCTGCAGATGACGAAGAGTCGCTTGTAGATCTGGTTACAAAAGCTCTGGATGATTCGGAGGTAGGAATCCTGGTGCTCAAAGGAGAAGATATGCAGAAACTGCCTTTCAGGCTTCGCACCACACTTTCGGAGTCTGTAAAGCCGACCGTAATCGCCATTGGCGGCGAAGAGGGCGGACTTTCCATGAGAGAGAGAATTAAGAGATCAGTGGGTGTTGATCTGTGGAAGTAAAAGGAAAATCTAAAGGAATTCTAAAGAGGATTTCCGGTCCGGTTGTAACTGCCGTTGACTTTGATGCACACATGTTTGATGTGGTCAGGGTCGGTAACGAGCAGCTCATGGGTGAGGTCATCAAGATCGATGGTGATGACGTCATTATCCAGGTATATGAAGCAACCGACGGTATCCGTCCTGGGGAACCGGTAGAAAACACTGGTCTTTCCCTTGCAGTTGAGCTTGGACCCGGTCTTCTGACAAGTATCTATGATGGTATTCAGAGACCGCTCGAAGTGCTCATGGAAAAGATGGGCAACTTCATTGAACGTGGTGTATCCGCACCAGGTCTTGATCATAACAAGAAGTGGGAATTCAAACCACTCGTTAAGAAAGGTGACGAAGCAGGTCCCGGAGCTGTCCTCGGAGAGGTTCAGGAGACAAACATTGTCACAAAGATCATGGTTCCGCCGAATTTCAAGGGCGGTAAAGTAACCGAGATCAAATCAGGCGAATTCACAATTGATGAGATCGTCTGTGTTCTTGATTCCGGTGAAGAAGTTGCCATGATGCAGAAATGGCCTGTTCGTGTGCCAAGACCTGTGTTTGAGAAGAAGAACCCTGATATCCCTCTGATCACCGGTCAGCGTATCCTTGACGGTCTCTTCCCAATTGCAAAGGGTGGAACAGCAGCTATCCCGGGTCCTTTTGGATCAGGTAAGACTGTTACCCAGCAGGCACTTGCAAAGTGGTCTGATGCAGAGATTGTTGTCTACATCGGATGCGGTGAACGTGGAAATGAGATGACCGAAGTTTTGACCGAGTTCCCTGAACTTGAGGATCCAAAAACCGGAAAGCCTCTCATGGAAAGGACAATTCTCATTGCAAACACTTCAAATATGCCTGTTGCAGCTCGTGAAGCATCAGTATACACCGGTATCACAATTGCGGAATACTTCCGTGATATGGGATATGATGTATCACTCATGGCAGATTCAACATCCCGCTGGGCAGAAGCAATGCGTGAAATTTCATCACGTCTTGAAGAGATGCCCGGAGAAGAGGGTTACCCTGCATATCTTGCAGCACGTCTGTCTGAGTTCTATGAGCGTGCAGGCCGTGTTGAGACACTCAACGGCGATATGGGATCAATTACCGTTATCGGTGCTGTTTCCCCGCCTGGTGGTGACTTCTCAGAGCCTGTTACACAGAACACACTTCGTATTGTCAAGTGTTTCTGGGCACTGGATGCAAAGCTTTCACAGCGCCGTCACTTCCCTGCAATCAACTGGCTGAACTCATATTCACTTTATCTGGATACCCTTGCACCATACTACGATGAGAAGGTCTCACCTGAGCTCAATCCTCTTCGTTCATGGGCAATGGAAGTTCTCCAGAAAGAGTCGGAACTTCAGGAAATCGTTCAGCTTGTAGGTTCAGATGCACTTCCGGAAGAAGAGCAGGTCACAATCGAGGTTGCACGTATGCTTCGTGAGATTTTCCTCCAGCAGAATGCGTTTGACCCCGTTGATACCTACTGTTCAATGGAGAAGCAGTTTGACATGTTAAAGGCAATCAGAAAATACGCAGAACTTGCATATTCCGCACAGAAGGGCGGTTCTTCGATTGCAGCAATTATCAGTGTCAAATCCAAGAACGAGCTTGCTCAGATCAAGTATATTGAAGATTACAAGACTGAGCTTGATAAGATCTACAAGGCAATGGATGCTGAGTTTGCAAAGATTAAGGAGGCCTGATTTCAATGAAAGAGTATCGTACAGTTACAAAGGTTCAGGGACCTCTCGTTTTTGTCGAGAAGACCGAACCTGTCGGTTACAACGAACTTGTGAACATTGTCCAGGCTGACGGAACCCTCAAACGCGGTCAGGTTCTTGATACCTCCGATGACCTTGTCTGTGTCCAGGTTTTTGAGACAACAGCAGGTGTTGGAAAGGATTCGGGTATCCGTTTCCTCGGTGAAACAATCAAGATGCCTGTCGGCCGTGATATGGTCGGACGTATCCTTTCCGGAGGCGGTAAGCCAAAGGACGGAGGACCTGAGATTGTTCCTGAGAAGAGGATCGACATCAATGGTGCTGCTATCAACCCGTATGCACGTGCATCACCATCAGAGTTTATCCAGACAGGTATCTCAACAATTGATGCGACAAACACACTTGTTCGTGGTCAGAAGCTTCCGATTTTCTCCGGAGCAGGTCTGCCTCACAACGAGATCGCTCTTCAGATTGCACGTCAGGCAAAGGTGCCGGGCTCATCCGATGAGTTTGCTGTCGTTTTCGCTGCAATGGGTATCACAAAGGAAGAAGAGAATCAGTTTATGGCTGATTTCGAGCGTACAGGTGCACTTGAGCACGCTGTTGTTTTCTTAAACCTTGCTGATGACCCTGCTGTCGAGCGTATCATTACACCTCGTCTTGCACTTACAACCGCAGAGTACCTCGCATTTGAGCTTGGATACCATGTGCTTGTAATTCTGACAGATATGACAAACTACTGTGAAGCACTTCGTCAGATTGGAGCTGCCCGTGAGGAGGTTCCGGGACGTCGTGGTTATCCGGGTTACATGTACACTGATCTTGCATCACTCTATGAGCGTGCAGGTATCATTAAAGAGACAAAGGGCTCTGTTACACAGTTGTCAATTCTGACAATGCCTGGTGACGATATCACACACCCGATTCCTGATCTGTCCGGTTATATTACCGAGGGTCAGATTGTGGTTAACCGTGATCTTCACAGAAAGGGTATTTACCCGCCGATTAACGTTATGCCATCCCTCTCACGTTTGATGAACCTCGGTATCGGTGAAGGAAAGACCCGTGATGATCACAAGAAAGTATCTGATCAGATGTATGCAGGATATGCGGAAGGTGTTGATCTCCGTGGTCTTGTGGCAATCGTCGGAAAGGATGCTTTGTCAGAGCGTGACCAGCGTTTCCTTGAGTTCGCTGATCTCTTTGAGGGCAGATTTGTCCGTCAGGGACACGATGAGGACCGCTCCATTGCTGATTCACTTGACCTTGGATGGGAACTTCTCTCAACCCTGCCTGAAGAGCAGCTTACACGTATCGATCGTGGACTGATTCAGAAGTACCACCCGAAATACAGAAAGAAGGAGTGAACCAGTAATGGCGCTTAAAGATGTAAAGCCAACCCGCTCGGAATTAATCAGCATGAAGAAGAAGATCAAGCTTTCCGAGCGTGGCTACAACATCCTCAAAATGAAGCGCGACGGACTGATCCTTGAGTTCTTTAAGGTGCTGGAAGACGCCAAAAAGAGCAGGGGAGCTCTTGCCGAGAGGTATGAGCGTGCAAACCAGATGATTGCGGTTGCAAACACGGTGGAAGGATCTATCAGGGTTAAGGGGGCGGCTATGGCTGTCAAGGAAAACCCTGTGATCACACTAAAGGAGAAGAATATCATGGGCGTTGTTGTTCCTGATATTGAGGCTTCTTCAGTTAGAAAATCCGTAACCGGCCGTGGATATGGTGTGCTTGGATCGTCTCCCGTAATTGATGAGACTGCAACCTCTTTTGAGGAACTTGTAGAGGCTATCATTGAGGCAGCGGAGATTGAGACCACCATGAAGCGTCTTTTGGATGAGATTGAGTCCACCAAACGCCGTGTCAATGCTCTTGAGTTTAAGGTTATTCCTGAACTTACAGAGGCTCGTGACTTCATTAAAATGAGGCTTGACGAGATGGAGAGAGAAGAGCTCTTCCGTCTTAAGAAGATTAAGGCCAAATCCAAGGCCAAATAAATTTTTTTGTTTTTTCTGATTTTTTTTATTTAATAAACTTTTGTCGTAAATGACAAAGACTATGCTTTAATTTGTCGTTTTCTTTCGTAGTAATATATTTACGGGGAAATACGATTGATGGAATCAAAAAAGATTTTGTGGGGGTTATGCCTTGCAGCAGCAGTAATTGCCGCTTCGGCTTTTGCTGTTTTTTATTTTTGGGATGAAAAACCTGATTTTGGGCAGGAGAATCCGGAAAACCAGAGACTTGTCTGTGAGATCATCGGATACACAAATGCGGTAGGAGCAAGACTCAATGCGGGTGAGCCTGTTCCTGACTATATAACGGAAAAATACGGTACAATATACATCCCGCCTGATCTCAAAACTTATGATCTGGTGGAATTTGACGATTTTGGATTAAAACAGGACAATACAACTTCACTGCTTACAAGAATTTATGACGATTTGTATAATCCGGATTATAATTTCACAGGGAGTCATGTTATGAATGATAATCTGATTATGGATACTTATTCGGGCATTATCAGGTATGTCAACGATTCAGAGAGTGCGGTGGCACTTCTTATTGAGGTCAGGGATGTTGATAATCCGGAGTTCAGCTATTTTATCCTAAATGTTAACTTTCAGTCTGAGTTCGGGGACAATTTTGGGATATATATCAAACCTGTTCAGGATGCCAAATCTGCTATGAGTTCTTCAAAACCTTTGTATATTGTATATTCATCAAAGGATGTGGATCACGATTACCGGCTGCCGGTTCCTGTTGAATGATTCTGTCAGTCCTTTAGCGAGAATATACAATCTTTGAAGGATATTCCAATCCTGAAAATATGGAATTTATGCGTATCTTTAAGGACCTTGGCATGGTTGAGCAGCTTGGTTTTGGTCTGCTCCGATTTTTGAAAGTTTATCCGAGGGAGTGTTTCAGATTCACTGCAAATTTTCTGAGGATTTCTCTTCCTGTTGATAAGGATCTAATGGAAGATGGTTTGTTTGCAGCCAGAAAAGATATTTTGCTAAGTGGTGGTGTGTCTGCTACACTATCTACTGGTAATGGTTCAATTGCACCCCCTGAACATATGACTGAACAACCGGTTGGTGGCTCAATGGTGGCTCAATCTGGTGACTCAATAGATGATGAAAGGAGTAAAGGAGCTGCTAATGTTAATTTGACAGAGAGACAAATGGAGATCCTGTCGATAATTCAAAAAAATAATAAAATTGGATACAGGGATATTGCAAAAGTAATAGGGATCAATGATTCTGCCGTTAAAAAACATCTGAATAAATTAAAAGAGCTTGGGGTTTTGAAAAGAGTTGGTGGAACAAGGGGTCATTGGGAGGTTTTGGATGGGAAAGAAGATTGAGGTAAAATTTTTTTGGTATTTCTGATTCTGTTTATTTCTTCCAGAGATATTATTTGCGGCGTAAATATAGATTACAAATCTGAAGAATATCAATTTTTTAAAATCTTTGAAAAATCAAAAAGAATATCTGATTAATAAAAGACATTCAATTAATAATATCGTCTTCTAAAAGTGGTAATAATGGCAAACAAATAGTAAAATCTTTACTTATATCTATTATTGTATGTCTTATATTTTTATTAGGGGTGACTTATGGTGCAATTTATGAATCACAAAAAACCTCTGAAAAACTCGATGAGTATTTTGGTATTATTTATGAAAAAGAAATTTATCAAAATGGAGAGTCTGAAATTCAAAATTTTGTCACAAATATCAACAATTTAACGGTTGAAAATAAAATCGACGAATCTGAAAAATATAATATGATTGCAGATTTTGTTACAAGTAATTTCACGGAATATTTTTGGGAAACAGACTTTCTGAATAATAAAGATTATAATTTCAAGTCCTTTTCATCTTTTTCACATTCATATCAATATGATCCATATGGCTTTGTAAGGGCATTCCCTCCAAGTTTTTATGCCAATGATCCGGCCTGGATTGCTTACTATAAAGTAGGTGCCTGTGGAGAACTTGCATCATTATTTGGAAATATCACAAACAGAACCGGAACACCTGTTATTCCGATTGTTGCCACATTTAAAAATGGCGGAAACCATGCATGGGTAGAATTGATTATGAATAATGGAGAAAGGAAGTATTTCGATCCAACAGTTTATGGAGAGCATTCACTTTTTAAAAAGTGGCCTGAAGGCTATTGGTTTGGAAATACATCCGATTACAGAGTTTTCAGTGCTGAAATGATCAGTGGAGTTTATGAGATAAAAACCAAGGATGAAGTAACCTGGCGTTATGATCTGCTTCAAGAGAAACCGGAAAGAAAAATTAAAGGGATTGATGTAGTTTTTTGTGAGATCAGTAAAAAATTAAATAATACAACTAAACTTTTTACATGATAGTCTTATTATAACCTATATGAGTACTGATCTTGGAAATAGAAATAAAAGGATTTAGAATCAATGAAAGAAGTAATTAATTTTATAGTATAAATAAACTGGTGACTTCGTCATACCTGAAATTATGGTTGCATTTATTTGGATGAATTTTTGTCTTAAAAAAAGTGATATTGATTTTTATGAAAAAAAGGAAGACAGATTAATTGTTTTCTCTGACCTGTCTTACTATCCATTCAAATGTTTCACAGAATCCGTCAAATGATTTATCAGCAGATAACTGGCTTATCTGGATGCCCGGACTGCCTTTTGGGCTCTCTTCATTGAAAGTGAATCCTTCAAAGGAGTTGAGCATTAAAATGAGTTCTCTTCTTTTTTCAACATCATTAAATGGCTTGCATTTTTGAGCAACGGAAAAAGAAATCCTGATATATTTTGGATCCAGTTCAAAGAATTTGCATTCGGTATCTCCCTGAAAAAACCCTATGTTTAAACTGGGTGTGGCCCCTTTTCCGTACCTTGTGATGTAGCCTTTATCATTGCACCAGTCAATCACTCCTTTGACAAATAAAGAAGCATTAGCGCCGCTTTTCACTTTAACCTCTTCAAGAAGCTGTTCTTTATTCCACTTTCCTTTGGTTTCAGCCTTTAGATCAGCTGCTTTCATTGTCCGGCCGACAACACGTGAAACAAGAGTTTTAAGGTTCTGTCCGCTGTACTGCTTGACCTCCATTGCCAGCACTTCCGCACTTATCATCTGTTCATTTAAAAATTCTATAATTCTCTGAAGTTCTGGCGGGATTATGTCTGCGACAAAAAGCAGGCGTATATTGCTGTTTTTAAGGTTTCTTTCAACCATTTTCCAGTATTCTTCCTGGTCAGCATCTTTATCCAGAATATCTGCGAGGTGTGAGATGTGATCAATATTCTTTTCTGAGCAGGTCTGCTCAAACAGTTCACGAATCTCATCGATATTCCAGTATTTTATTGAATTTGTTGCATAGTCCAGCATCTGGCCGACAACTTCCCTCCTGATTCTTGTGTCAGTGCTTCGTTTGACTTCGATGAGTGTCGGGATCCCGTCCTGATCAAGGAAGAAGTGGTCAACTGACCACCTGTTGCTTCCGTTTTCCTTGTCACGAATCCCCATTTCACGTTTGACAAGAATCCACCTTCTTGGTGCATCCGGATTTATCTGTGATCCGGAGATAAGTTTTGGATAATCCTCCAGAAGAGACTGAAAAAGATCCTCGGAATCATATTTTTCTTCTTTCATTTCCAACAGGCTGTTATCGTCCTGCAAAAGAAATATTTCCCCATGCATAATGGGGATTTTATTTTACCTGATTAACTGGTTTTTGGTTTTGAACTCCGGATTTGGTGTCTCTAAATAGGGATTAAAATCGTGATTTAAATAGGGATTACATACTATGAAACATTCCGTTTATGAATTTTTAGAAAGGAATTGTCTTATTTCGTCTTCAAACAATTCAAAATCATTTATATGTTCTGAAATAATTGCAAATGTCAATTTATCGTCAATTTTTCCATACCTGTGAACAACTATATTCCGAAATCCTTTCATCTTTCTTATCAGATCCTGCATATTTTCTGAGAGAATTCCATGTGAAACAAGATTGTCCAGGATGTCCTGTTCATTTGCAGGGATACCAAGACGCAGGTCAGAATTTATTATTGAACAGATGCCTGTCACATTTTCGATAGAAGACTCAAGCCTTTTATAAATCCCGTCTTTTATTATCCCCAGTTTTTTGTAATCATCGTAATTGTCAGGGAAATTTTCCTTTACAAGGCTGATACTGTCTTAAATCTCAGTTATTTTAGATAATATCTGCTCTTTGCGTAATAATTTCCTCATGAAAGAGCCTCCAGGCCAATGTAATCTGAGTAATATTTTTTGAAGTCTTCAGACTCCTGTATTGTTTTCTCCGCTGTTTCATATACAACTGATTCGTCCCTGGCATAGAGGAGTTTTCCTTTTAAAACTTCTATTTGGACATATAATGGCAGCTGCTCAAATATCTGGATGTCATATTTTTCATTGGAAAGTTCACAAATAACTCTGAATCGAAACATCCCTGCATTTTTTTCTGTTCCTCTATAACTTATGCATATGTCAATGTCGGAATTTTTTGTCATTTCATTTCTCGCAAGAGATCCGTAAAGCATTATAAAATTGACATTTTCATAACCTGTGGTATTTCTGATTATGTCAACGGCCCTAATGACATATTTATCAATATCCGTGTTTGTGTCTCTTTCATTGTTCGTGTCAGTATCAGTCCCTGGTATTTTTATTTTGATATTATCCCGTATTTATTAAATTAATTCCGCATGAACTTAATTGAACCAGAAAATCTGTGTGTATACAGGAATGTATTTTATAAATATATTATAATAGATCTTCAGCAGAGACTTAATTTAATAAGGGGGTGTTGTGTTAAATTGAATTTCAAAAACAGATTTCTGTTCATCACCGGAATTTTAATTGCAGCCGTATTCCTCTCAGCCGGATGCACTGACAGGATTCCTGCTTTGGATGGCAAAATCATAACGGATGACAATCCAACCCACCAGAAATGGCTTTCGGAATACCTCAATAATCCGGAGAAATACAAAAAAGATCCTGAAAATCCGCTTGAATGGACACTTAAAGGTATGAGCAGTGCAGCACTGCCAGACGGGCACAAAGAGGCTCTTTTACATTACGATAAGGCAATTGAACTTGACCCGGGGTTTGCACATGCCTATTATGCAAAGGCGGTTTCGTTGTTAAACCTGAAAAGATTTAATGAGGCTGAGAAATGTCTTCAAAAAGCAATAGAGATTAATTCCCAATATGAACCGCTTGCTGAGGATTTAAAGATTAATTATATTGGTAAAAGATGAGGAAAATATTTTTTGCATGCAGATATTCTGATTATTTTCCGATCCATTGGATTATGCTGAAAAAATGAAAATTAAAACAGCATGGCAACATTGAGCCTGCACCTGGCAATAACAAATTCACGATTATATTTATATCAAAAATTGAGGAATTATTATAAAATGATAAAAAACACCGTTCTCCTTTACATTATCTCTTTTCTAATACTGCTCACGATATTTTCCGGATGCATTGAGGGCTCTTTTGAAAAAACTGATACCGTATTGATGAAGCTGGATAGTAAGGAAAATATTCAGTGGACCAGTGTATTTGAAAATAATGACTATAACATACCCCGTTCATATGCACCAGGACCCAGTCAATTTATGCAGACATTGGATAATGGATATTTCATTGTAAGCGTTTTGAGAAACAGCTCTATGGGTAATTACCTAAGAATTCTGAAGACTGATTGTAAAGGGAACATTGTTTTTAATAAGCAAATACCCGGACAAACAAGAACTATTGAAACTCTTCTTGCTATTGTTGAGCGAGATGACAGAGGATATTCGATTTTCTGGAAAGACGGGCATGTAGATAATTTCAATGCATCAGGAACGATGCAAACCGGCATAAACATTCCAGATGATCTGCACCTGATTGGGGGAGCGACATATCCTGAAATGTTCGTGAGTTCTGTTTTTACGACATCCAATGGAAATATCTGTGCAGTTCTTACCGGAGGTGGTTTTAATATTATGCAAAAGCCGGTATTAATTGCAGGTATTTCACAAAACGGGACGTTATTATCAAAAAGACCAGATGATATGATAAATATTGCCGGAGCAACGGATATTCTTGCGACAAATGACGGTGGCTTTTTAATTGGTAAATTTTATTATTATCACACAGAGGGCGGGCAAAAAATTCTGATTGAAAAAACAGATGCCAATAATACCCAAATCTGGAATACAACACTTCTTAAATGTAACTATACGCTTTGTAAACCCAATGATCTTATAGGAATGCATGAAAATTCAGCGGGATACGACATCATCTATCTTTCACGAAAACATGGTAATTTTACCTCAGATGACCTGGAGGGCATTGTGAGGACACGGTTTGACATTAACGGGCAGGTGCAAAAGAAGGAGTTTTTGAAGAACATTTCAGAATTGCCACTGTGGCTTTTTAAGGGCGGCAGTTCTCTTGAATTTCCCAGCCTTATCAATGAAAGCATAAGATTATCCATGACTCATGATAAAAATCAGAAGATCAATTGTGTATCTCTTCTCAAAACAGGAGATGGAGGATATGCCCTGCTTGGAACGAGATATTATTATGGCTGGCTGTAGTGTCCCTGACTTAAATTTCCAATGAAAAAAATGGACTGATTTGACCAATCCTGTTCCCTTTCTTTCCCGGGATTTACCTGCCGGCTGATAGTACCGGCATTCAATTCTTCTGCATTATTGGTTCTGTAGAAAACCTTAGAATTTATTATATTTTTTTAGGATAGAGTTTTACCAGAAATCATTAAATGAACAGATATACAACTGGCGGGTAACCTGCCGGGATTTATTCCATCATACTCCCTTAAATACTAATTCCCGCGAAATTTAGGTAATGAATTTTGATAATATTATTGAAAAGGCAAAAGGATTTATCCTTGAGCCTGTGGAAACCTTCAGAAATTCCAAAGATGACAGCCTCTCCGATGCATTCGGCTTTTTTGCTGTATTACTGGTTTTATACTCTGTACTTTTTGGGATCATGGTTGCAGCAGGGATCGACAACCCGTTTGCAGGAATTGATGGATTTGAGCAGTTAGCCTTTACAGGGGCATTTGGCTTTGTATCAATGTTTGTATTCTCCTTAATCGGCACAATTGTGGCAACTCTTATTGGAGGTCTGATTCTTCACCTTTTTGTCTATATTGTGGGAGGAAGAAAAGGGCTTTCCGAGACAATCAAGGCGGTTTTATACTCATCAACACCGTCACTTCTGTTTGGGTGGATACCTGTTGTCGGAATAATCTTTGGAGTCTGGTCATTAATCCTTGAGATTCTTGGTATCAGGGAGCTTCATGAGATATCAACCGGACGTTCATTACTTGCGGTTCTTCTGCCGGTAATACTGTTTGGAATACTGCTCTTTGCAATAATCATCCTTGGTTTTTTCTTTTTCACGGCTGTTGTGGCATGTGCCTGAGGATAATAACATAATTTCTTTTTAGAAATCTCTCATATATTGCCCTTTTAACGGATGGGAGAAAATGCTCAGACCGTATGTATAAAATCCAAAAGATATAGATTAGTGAAAAACAATTGTTTTTTATAAATGGATTTCTCTGAGCTGAAAAAAATAAATTCAATAATTGAGCATGATAAGGCAGACACCACATACAAATATGCACTTATACGCAGTGTAATCGAAGTCTGTCAGAAACATCAGGTGCTTGGAGAAACAAAAGATAACAAAGTAACCTTTCCGCTTGGAATACTTATTGAAAAATGGATTTTGTATTATTACCCGTTAACTGAAAGTGAAATCTATATCCCGCAGAAGAAAGGAGAGCCTGACGGAAAACACAGCATTGTGTTCAGGCCGCTTTTTGAAAAACTGACCGGATACTATAAGGATAAGGGTGGATTTTCAGTTTTTTATCAGGATTATACCTGCGGGAATCTTCCTTTGGAAATACAGCCTGTATTTTATAAGCTTTCAAAGGAGATCCGGAACACAATAATTAATCAGCCGATGCAGTATCTTGGAAGGTCATACAATGGAGAGTTCTATTCCATATTTACCCCTAAAAGGCCTGTTCCAAAAATTATCTTTCAGGAGATAAATGACAGAAGTCTTTTTGTCCGGTCAGGAGGTTATTTTTCGATGTCCGCTGATTTGGCAACCATTTTTGAATATTTTGGATCATTTATATCCGGAGAGGAAGGGCTTCTTAAAAAATGGGCTGAATTTACAACAAATCTCGATAAAACCGGGCAGATAAGTGATTCTGTGGTTCTTGAAATTCTGAACAGATCGCCGGAGACACAGAGATCTGTTTATGATGTCAGAAAATGCTATGAATCACAATATTTGGCAGGTAATTTTTTGGAATGTGTATGGTCGGGAAAAAGGATCTCAAATCCTGAGATGATGGCAATAGATCATATGCTCCCGTTTTCTGTATGGAAGAATAATGATTTATGGAATCTTTTGCCCAGCCTTGCATCTGTCAATTCAAAAAAAAGTGACAGTATTCCTGCGCCTGCACTGGTGGAAAAAAGATCTGATTCTATTACAGGGTACTGGGATATTTTACATGAAAGATTTCCGGCAAGGTTTGAAAAGGAGATTGGAGTGTCTCTTTTAAAGAAGCCGGGTCCGGGATGGCAGGATGATGCAATAGTAGTTTTGGCGGGCACTTGTGAATATCTGATAAATGTTCGTGGATTTTCTGAATGGAGTAGTGTATGAGTTCTGAATATTTTGGCAAGGCTGTAAGAGACAAGATACCTGATATTATCAGGGATTCGGGCAGCGAATGCTCTGTTGAGGTATTAAACGAGCTTTTGTTTTATGTTGCGATGAAGAAGAAGCTTCAGGAAGAGGTTGATGAATATAAAAAAACACCCTGCCTTGAGGAACTTGCAGATATTATGGAGGTTGTTTACAAACTCTGTGAGATGGAAGGATTCAGCATAAAAGAGCTTGAAAGAGTCCGCCTTAAAAAAAGGGAGGAGAGAGGCGGTTTTGATCGGAGTCTGTACCTGAAAGAAATCGTTAATACACAATCGGGCATTTGCAGGTGTGAAAGAAGCGATTTCATCTATGAAAGTGACTGAGACAGGAGAATTCCCATCCGGACACAACCAAAAAAATAACACTTCCCGCCTGGACATATCTGGCATACCCTTCGTCTGAAAATGACAAAAGAACCCTGATTTGAGCTTCTTTTAGCCCATTTTTCAATCCTGAAAATTAAATGGAATATTTGCGATATTTTGTAATTTAAAGCCTAAATTGTGATTTATATCGGCATTTATACAGGGCTGCCAATCTCAGACGATGTATATGTCAGGTGAAGACAGAATAATGGAATACAGGGCTTCTGTGTGGATTCAAAATGCTACATTTTGGGCGTATTTTTTGGTTATTTATGCTTTTCTTAACGAAAAAGAAAAAAATGTGATTATTGTTATCCTGTATTAAGGCTTCAGGCTACCTTATCAGTCACCTGAATTTTCCATCATTAGTCACTGATTTTTTTAAGAAGCCATGCCATGTTGTTTCCGAGATCCCTCATCGTCTGGATTCCTTCCTCATCTTTTTCAACATCTCCGGCTTCAAATCCTATCCCGAGATTCCAGTATGATGAGCCTACCGTTACCATATTGTTGATGCCGAAAAAGTGGTTTATCGTATCATATGCATGAACTGCTCCGGCTCTTCTCACAGCAACCACTGCTGCACCTACCTTTCTTTTGAAAAGCCCCCCGTTTACAATTGCAACGAAACCGGCCCGGTCTATAAGTGCCTTGGCTTCAGTTGAAACGTCTGCAAAATATGTCGGTGTTCCGATGATTATTCCGTCTGCCTCTTTCATCTTCTGTATGCATTCATTTACAAAATCCTTGTTAAGAACACATTTTTCATCCTGATTTTCAAGGCATTTCATGCATGCAGTACATCCGTGGACCCTCTGCCCGCCTATCTGGATAATCTCGGTCTCTATTTTTTTCGCCTCAAGCTCTTTTATGACTTCATCAAGAAGTCTTTTTGTATTTCCGTCCTTCCTTGGACTTGCGTTAAATGCAACAACTTTAACCAATTTTTAATCCCCCCGGAATGTTTTGATCATAACGGCCGGGATTTTGTTTTTTATCCGGCCGGTGATATCCTGAAATACAGGTTTTATATAAATAATACTTTGCATGGCTAAAATATCTGATAATTAATGATGGCTGATGATAATTGTCCGCTATTGCTCTCTTCTTGCATTTTTGGCAATTATTGATGCCGCCAGATAAAAAAGGACTGCAATTATTATGTCCCCTGCGCCGATCAGGATCATATCAGCGATCATCAGGACTCCTGCCTTATGGATTTCAAATGGTGCTAATACTTGGGCGATGGCTGAAAAGAGTAAATCAAAATAAACAGTAATCATAATTGCAGCCACCAGAACCAAAGCTGAATATCTGTATTGCGGGAATTTCCACTCTGTCAGGAAAAAACCGGCGGAATAAAAAAACGGATGAATCATCATACCGGTTAGAAACCCGACTGTCCTTACTGTTTCATTAAACGGGATAAGCTTTGGCGGAATCAGGTAAAGTCCATAAATCATACCTGTGATAACGCCTGCAGATATGAGTACAATAATCCTCAGTCTTATATTTTTGATAAGTTTACCTGCCGTATAATATGCAAATGCGGTACAAACCGCCAAAACCAGACCATAAATAATAACCAACACCAGATGCTCTCCCCAAATCCTTCCTGATTTTAATTTGGCAATTCGGAAGCGTTATAGATTTCTGAGAGGGTTTGAGATATTGATAAGGCCATTTACTGTTAGTCTTCAGGCCAAAAATCTGCGTATCTGTCGTAAAGTGCCTTTAAAATGTGATATGGTTTTAAAAATTATATGTGATGCTTTCCAAGGAAATAGACACCGATACAGATAACAGAGATTGAAACTGCCATCGCCAGCATATCCATCGATGTTGTGAAATCCATTGACAATATCCTCTGGAAAAAGCTGACAATCAGAACCATTATGATAACCTTGATAATTTTGTTTTTAAGGTCATCGAGATTTTTGACTTCAAGGATATTCCCAAAATCCCCTTTCATTCTGGCAATTTCAAGCTCGGATATAAACAGCTCATATGTTCCGAAACTGAATATGAGAAGAACAAGGGCGATTAAATAAAAGTCAATGGCACCGATAATCCCTATAAGGATGTCTTCGTGCTCTAAATGCCCCCCGCTCTCAGCAAGGTAGTCAAGCAGTACATCATAGATTTCAAGTGAACCTGCAATAAAGAGAATGATTGCGCTAAGTGCACCAAATATGACACCTAAGAGTACAACATATCTTGTACTCCAGAGCATCTTTTCAAAGACTCTTTCAATTATACTTGTTGTCATGGTTATCATTAATTTATGTATTTTTTCCAATTATTCCGTAATATTTCGTATGTTTTATCTCACCGGTATTTCTCCGGCCGGTTATTATAGCAACTTTATTTATTCGGTTATTTTAGCTGATTATTCTTTTGCCTCCACAAAAAATGTCCGGAGAAGTATGGATGAAATGAATAAAGATTATTAAAATCCCTGTGCATTTTCGGATTTGAGAAATAATGTGATTATATCTTTTTCAAAACAAAAAAGACATAGCCGTAGTCATTGTGGTGTTTTTGATAGATTTCAGCTTCTTTCTCTATTTCTTTAATGAGGTTTAGAGCTTCATCGTTTCCTCTGTAATCATCCCGTATTTTGTTTATGTGGTTTATCACCGGTGTGTAATAGTTATCAGTCCATGCCGATTCCGGCAGTCTGAATGTATCAACAATTTCATATCCGCATTTTTTAATAATCTCTATGTTCCCGTCAATCGTTTTAATCAGAGGATACGCCTCATTCCAGAATAGTTCAGCTTCTTTGGAAGGATTGTCCAAAAACCATGCCGCCTCTGTCAGGCAGAGGTATCCTCCCGTCTTTAAAAAGTCCTTCCAGTAGGTAATCCCGTTCTCAAATCCCATTATAAAAACGGAGCCTTCCGACCAGATGATGTCAAAGGACTCCTTATCATATGGAAGATTTTCCATGGAGACGCACTCTGTAATTACTCCCGACGGGAGATCTTCTGCCTCTGATTTTTGTTTAAGATCATCAAGGTACGGCTGGTAGATGTCGGTTGCGGTAATCGTGCAGTCTTCGCAGAGTTTTGCAAGCTGAATTGTCTGCATCCCCGAACCGCACCCGATATCGAGTATCTTCAGGCTTTTTTTTGGAATCGGGATTGTTTCAAATGCCTGTTTTGTGCATCTGTTGTCCCCGGGCCCCTGTCTTGGTAGTCCCTCAAATATTTCAAAAATGATATTGTTATCCATTAAACAAATATTTCTTTAAATTTACACCATTATCTTTGTGGTCGGAATAATGCATTTTGTAAATTCTTTAAGAAACCAATATTTCAGATACTATCCAACCATATATCACATATTAAATTTCCCGCCCGACCAGGCTTTTCAGGTGTAATATATGAAATTCGGAACACTGGATGATATTGAGACAGACAGGAAAACTGTCCTTTTGCGTGTTGATTTTAACTCTCCGATAGACCCCGCATCAAACCTGATTCTTGACGATAAGAGATTCCGCGAGCATGCGCCGACAGTTCAGAATCTTTCAGACTCAAAGGTTGTTGTGATAACACATCAGAGCAGACCGCAGAAAAAGGATTTTACAACCCTTCAGGCACATGCGGAAAGGCTCGAACGCCTGATTGGAAGGCCGGTCGACTATACCGATGATATTTTTGGAAAATGTGCCCGTGAGGCTGTTCGTTCAATGGACTGCGGGGATGTCCTCATGCTTGAAAATGTCAGGTTCAATGCTGAGGAGAACATAAAGATGTCTCCGCAGGATGCGGCATCAACCCACCTCGTACGCGGTCTTCGTGCGATGGGCGACATCTATGTAAACGATGCATTCGGAACAGCCCACAGATCACAGCCAACAATTGTCGGTCTTCCGTATTCAATGAAATCTGTTGCCGGAACACTCATGGAAAGGGAGGTAAAGACACTCTCAAAGGTCTTTACGGATGCACCAAAGCCGGTTACCTTCGTTCTCGGGGGCACAAAGGTTGATGACTCAATGGACGTTGCAAAAAATGTGCTTGACGCAGGCATTGCCGATCAGGTGCTTGTTGTCGGAGTCGTTTCAAATGTATTTCTGGCAGCAGACGGCGTTGATATCGGAAAGCCGTCCGGTGACCTTATTAAGACTCTCGGGTATGAGGGTGAGATAGGCAAGGCCAAAGAGATGCTCAAAAACCACCGCGACAGAATTGTCATGCCTGAGCATGTCGCGATTAAAAATACGGAAGGTGAAAGGGAAGAGGTTTCTGTGGACAAAATCCCGTCTGAGAGACCTGTACTGGATCTCGGTCTTGAATCCCTTATTCCTTTTACGGAAACAATAAAAAATTCCGGAACTGTTGTGTTCAACGGGCCCGCGGGTGTATTTGAGGAGGAGGCCTTCTCAACAGGAACTTTTGAACTCTTGAAAGCTGCCGGAAAGGCTGATTTCTCTGTTGTAGGCGGCGGACACACTGCGGTTGTTGTTGAATCCCTCGGAATTGATGAGAGTTTCAGCCACATCTCAACAGGCGGCGGGGCATGCATTGAATTTCTGACCGGAAAGAAACTGCCGGCGGTTGCAGCCCTTGAGGAATCATGGGCAAAATTCGGCAAAAACTAAATTTTAACAGGTTAATAAAATTTTTTCAGTTTTCTGCTGTTTTTAAAAAGCATCAGTACCTAAAAAAATTATAAGAAGGAATCCTGAAATCTTTTCTTAATCTCTTCAGGCCCTGTTTTGATATTTGGTGCATCTGTGTTTCCGGGTTTTAATATGACATGTATGAACTTCGGGCCGTTTGTTCTCTTTAAAAGGGCCTCTTTTAGATCCTCCTCTGAGTTAGCCTTGAATGTGTCTTTAATCCCGGCACCGATCGCCATCAGCTCAAGATCACACCCTGTCCATGCATGTGTCTGCTGACTTCCGGTACTTCCGAATGCTCCGTTGTCAAGGGCAACAATTGTTAGGTTTTTTGGGTTTTCAGCTGCAACAGCCGGCATAATGGCCGTTCCAAGAAGACTTCCGTCGCCGTCAAGTACAATTACATCCCTGTCCTGTCCTACTGCGAGGCCGAGACCAATCGGTGTTGCCTGCGTATAACTTCCGAGCATGTAGAAATTTTCCGGCCTGTCATTAGCCGCATAGAGCTCCTTTGAAGGAACACCTATGTTGGAGACTGTAAGTTCATTTTTTAAAAGTTCTGCCGCAACACCTATTGCATCAGCCCTTTTCATCACAGGCTCGTGAATCTCCCGTGTGTACTCGATATGTATCTCCCTTTTTCTGTCAGGAACAATTCTGACAGGGCATTTGCAGCTTTCACCCTCCCAGACTTTTGGTGAGATTAGGGCAACGTGGATTCTCGAGTTTTCGTATGCATCCTCAATCACGTCTTTTAATTTTACCAGTTCATCCGGCTCTGATATGATTGTGTATTTAATTTCGAGTGCATCAAGAATCCTTGGGATTTTGCTGTTGAACGGAATCTGTGCAGGAATCTTCTCTTTGTAATATCCTCTCCAGCTTGCAATGACCGGGAGGGGCATTTTATAGAGCTCTGTCAGGGACATCATTGCATTCAGGGAATTTCCAAGCCCCGAGCTCTGCATCTGAAGGACGAACCTTCTCTTTGCAAGTGCAAGTCCGGCACAGACACCTGCCCCGTCCTCCTCGCGGTTTATGTTTACATAGTGAAAGCCGGCCTCCATGAGTGCACACAGATCCTTTGTTCTGTCACAGGGAAGGGATACAATAAACTCGATCCCCTGTTCTTTTAGCATGTCGCAGACAAAATCCTCAAGCATAGTTACTCATCCATTTTACAAGTTCGTCTTTTATAACTCCGGTATCGCTTCCTGCCGGCAGGGATACCTTTGGTTCAACAATGATCTTTTCAAAATCCAAATCAGCCCTTTTGTAGCCTCCGCCTGTGATATTGAGGAGGATAACATCATCAGGTTTTACAACCCCCTTTGTTGCTGCATCAATGAGTGAGGCAACACAGACGGCAGCCGCTGGATCAGTGTCGGCTCCTTCAAGTTTTTCAAAAATTTCCGCTGCCTCTTCTGCCCGTTTACTTTCGATACCTTCCATAATTCCGTTGGTTTCTGTGAGTGCATCAAAAAGGCCGCCCTTTGTGCTGTACGGCGGGTGGCGGTTTGTAAGAACTGTTGCATAAACAGACATGGCCGAGTTTTTAGCGTCAGGCATATCAACATCTTCAATAATCTCACGCCTTTTTGCATTCCATGCACTGACCATCGGGATGAAGGGGATGTTTTGCGAGAGGTAAAGCCGGGGAAGCCTGTCTTTGAATCTTCCGTCTGAAACGAGGCGTTTTGACATCTCCCACGCTGCAATTGCACCTGTTCCGCTCCCGACAGCCTGGAAGTACCAGTCGGGAATCATGCCTGCCGCCTCAAAACCGCTCAGGAGCGTAGTCCCCATTCCGTCACGTCTTGCTGGGTTTTTTGCCCCTCCTTCAGGGATTATCCCCTCCATCTGACAGAGTTTGTTCCCGAATTCAATTGCATCGGTATAGTCGCCGTCTATTGTGATCAGGAATACATCTTCTGCGGGTTTTGTCGTCCATATGCTTTCTGTTGCGTATTTTGGAACGACAACTATGACAGGAACGCCAGTATCAGCCGAAACCTCACAAAATGCCCTGCCCGTGTTTCCGGCAGATGAGATCTGGAGGATTCCGCTTCCTTTCTCCTCCATCCTGAGCATTGTCGGGACGGCCTCAAGCTCCTTGAACGAACAGGTCTTAATCCATGCGTCTTTTTCCGGCCAGTAGCCGTTAAAGCAGATATACAGATTTTTTAGCCCGAGTTTTTCGGCAAGCGCCTTGCTCTTGTAAGTTGCCGGGCCTGTTTTTACATCCCTGTAACCCTCCACCGGAAGCCAGTTGTGATACCTGAACATTCCGGGGAGACCCTTTGGGATAAACTGCTTTTCTTTGTATTCTGCCAAAATCAGGCCGCTGCACTTTTCCGGGCATTCATTGGTGTAATGATCCGGAACTGTTGCCCTGCATACCGGGCATTTTAGTTCATATTCCCCCATCTTTCTCTTCTCCTGTATCACAGAAGGAAAAATGCCCCCTGTTTATCATATCTTTTAACATTGCGCTGATCTCTTCTCCCTTTGTCCTGTCAGACTGCCTTAGTGTAACCGGAATTTCCTGATCCCCGACTTTTATTGTGCCCATCTCCATTGTGTAGACTTCTCCCGGACATGTTGTTGTGCATGTTCCGCATGAGACACAGCGTGAGAAAATAACTCCCCCTCCGGGCATTATCGCCTTTGTCGGACAGGCTACAGCAGCCGGGCACTCTCCGCAGAACATACAGTTTAAGGGGTTCACTATAACCCTGTGATCCGTGTTCTGCCAAATCTGTCCGTAATCTGAGTATCCTATTGTTTCCCTGTGTTTTACGTCGGCAACAGGAAGCGGTATGTCCTCATCGAGAACTGAAAGGGATTTAATCGTCTCCTCATCAGTAACCGGGATTGCGGCGGCGACTGATACCAGACATTCAGGGCCTGCCGAAGTTATAAAGCCGCCCATCAGCTCAGGCGACATATCTTTCATATCCGCAAATGCGGCGATGTTCGGCTTCTCCTGACTGCTCCTTGTACCGGTGCCCATTATAAAACCGGGAGCCCCGTTTAGGAGAATCCCTGCCCCTGCCTTTATGAATCTCATAAAGGGGTCGTTTTGCAGCGGGTTTATTTCACCGCATCCGCTGACGGTTGCCTCTGAGAGTCCTCCTATGAGCGGAAGGACAGAAAAGATAGTGTTATAGGGGTCTGTATCCCGGTTCACTATTGCAGAGTAGTTTTTAAAGGCGCTTCTTGAGGTAATCAGGCGTGCGGACTGTATGTCTTCTCCGTATATCAGATTTTCATAAGTTTTTCCTTCTGATACGGCAACAACCTCGATTTCCTTCTCCTCAACGATATCGCGGAGAAGGTGTCCTCCGCCGTATGATTCGTCTGCATGGGATGTGCCGTAGACGATCAGGTCTACTGTGCCAAGGCCCTCGTTCGGGCAGGGCCCGGGGAACGCCGGCACTCCGTTGAGTGTTATCGATTCGGCACGCCTGAAGGCTCCCGGCTCTCCAACCGGAACTGTCATGACTGCAAATGTTCCTGACATAATCCCGCATGTGCCGCAGGTTACAACATCCACCTCCTCAGCGGAGGGGGTTTTATTTTCTCTGACAAGCTCCTTGAACTCTGATGCTGTGTAGACTACCGCTTTTCCGCTTTTTATTTTATTGTTTATATCGGCTATTGTCTTCATAATATTATTACGTCCTCCACTCTCACATGTGTGCCGGAATCACGCTCTATTACCATATTTACAAGTCCGGTGTGTCCGAGATTCATCATGCAGTATCCCGGCAGGAATCTTTGTCGGTGTCCGAATTTTGGTTTTTTTGCAGCTGTTTTTGCAATTCCCTCAAAGCCGAGCATGTGATAGGCTTTTATGTCCTTTACCTTCTCCGGATTGTTTCTTGCAACAAGCGGACTTACTACATGGCAGGTTAAGACTCCGGTCACGTAATCTGCATCAATCACTGATAAAATATGCTGGACAGGGCACCCCGCACCCATCGGTCTTCCAAGGACGATATCGCCTTTTTTGATCTCCCATTTTTCAGTAAGATCAGGCCTGAACGGAAGAACGATCTTTCGTGCGGACGGCTCTCCTTTGAACGGAAGCAGTATGAAATCGAAGGGTTTGTTCAGGATGTCAGTGTCGCCGTAAACAGCCTCTCCTTTCAAACAGATTTTTTCTTCAGGCAGGATTTTTGAATCTTCATCTTCCAAATCATTGTAAAACGGGCAGTCTTCCTCTTCCTTTATGCCTTCTTTTAAAAACCCTGTAAATTCCTCACAGGTTTTTGCACCGCATGCACCGCAGTCTTTGCCGGGGGGTTTCCAGTCCTTTTTTTTTGGAGCCTTCAAATTTATTCACCCCTGAACATAAATTCGGCCCCGTCAAGTTGTCTGATCACACCGAAGTGATTCTGCCAGCCAATCTCCTTTTTGCCTGCACAGACAGTGCAGACTCCGAGAGGAGCGGCTCCTTTCAGGACAATCTTTTCAGGATCGGTTACTTCGGCCTGGTTTTCAACCGCCCTGAAGAGATATCTAAGGCCTGTTCCCTGAACGGCGTTTGTCTCAACTATGTCAAGGCCGGGGCTTACTTCCTTAATTCTCTCCCGGAATACCTCTTTTTCAGCCTGTGACACCAGATCAATCCTTGTAACAACGGCGGTGTCGGCAAGTGCAAGCATTGCTGACATCTTCAGCGGTGTGTTAATCCCTGAGACCGCACTTAATACGACAATTCCAAGCGACTGGGTGGTATAAGGCGAGCACCTGAGGCAGAGTCCCGCACTCTCGACGATTAAAAGATCGGCGTTCTCCTCTTCAGCCCATTTTATTGTGTCCTTCATCACAAGGATTCCCACATGATCAGGGCAGACATCGCCTGAGTAAACCTTTTTTGTGGGGATTTGAAACTCTTCCCTGAGCTCCTCATCCTCAAAGGCTCTCACAACGTCTATTTTTAGGTATGCACACTTTTTTGTCTCCTTAAAGTGTGAAATAATCTGTCTCACAACGGCGGTTTTTCCGGCAGACGGAGGGCCTGCTATGACTATCAGCTTCATGTAAGTGATATGCTCCTGATAATTTCCCCGGCACGTATTCTCTCACGCATTGAGCACAATGCAGCGTCCATTTGTATTATATCAGAGAGTGCCTCTTTTTCTTCTTCCCCCGGCTCAAGAATTTTTTCAACTGCACCGTTTTTCATTACAATCCTTCGCCCTGACATGAGGGAAACGAGTGGGTCGTGTGTTACAAAAATAAGCGCCTTGTTGTGCTTTTTGAGGCATTCTATCACCTTTTCCTTGAAGATTCCTGCGTTTTCAACCTCATCAAGCAGAATTATCGGTGCGTTTGATATCATTATTGCATCGGCAACCATCAGTGATCTTGTCTGGCCGCCTGAAAGTGAGGTCATCCTCACATGAGGTTTTATTTTTTCGCCTGTGAACTCGTTTGCAAGCGTTATTGTCTCCTGAATTATTTTTTCGTCAGTTATTTTCCTTGAGCGGACGTGCATTTCAAGGAAATTTTCAACGCTTAAGTCAGCGAGGCATTTTGTATTCTGTGTAATAAGAGCGACGGGCTTTTTTGAAGGGTCACGGATGAAATCTTCGGGAGGATAGTCGCCGTTTACAAGCACTGTCCTCTTTGTGTTTGTATCTTTTTTTGCAAAAATCTCTATATCGTTTATCAGTGCACTTTTGCCCGAGCCGGTTGGCCCTACAACCGAGATTGTATCTCCCGGTTTTATTGTTATTTTATTAAAATTTTCTGTATCCCCGTTTCTGTTATTTCCCGGCAGAATTGTTATTTCTTCTATTTTATGCAGGTGCATGCATTATTTTTAATGCATCATATTGTTTAAACTGTTCCATTATGATCAAATAATTGATACTTTAATAACAAAATTACATTTTGAGATTGGCGTTATGTATAAAAAAGTACGAGATATTGTATGATTGAATTGTCCTGTGCATAAATTTCAGGGGTTTTCTGGGGGCATTTATCGGGTCTGTTTTACCCGGCTGTTTTTGGTTTTTTAACTCATCGAATAATGGTTTTGGTGCAGGTGTTTAACCATCAGGTTAGTCTTTTGAATGGGTTATGTTTTAATCATTTATACCATTTTGAAATGAATCTTATATTCAATGAGGCAGGAGTTACCGGAATCCTTCATCTCCGGTACGAGTAAAAAAGGCGAAAAAATGATACAGGATATAATTGAAGACCCTTGCATCACCCGGACAGAGATTAACATGGGTTCAAAAATTTGTTTGTTTTCAAAAAACATAAACATGGGATTAACAGGGCTTAAAGAGGAATGTGTTCCTCTCTCCTTAATTCAGTCTGATTTAGGGGCAGTTTTGGATACAGATATGGATATCCTCTATCCTGAGATAAGGATAACACCGGCAGATGAACTCCCCGAAATGAGTCGTCTGTTAAAGGAGGCCGAATCTGACGGCATGAATACAGATTTACTAAAAAAATATCTGGATGAGGCTTTAAGAGGTGCATCATCCGGGGATATGGATGGGTACAATAAATCGTCTGAGTCGTTTTACAGGGTATATGACGGGCTTTACACCGGATACGGAGGTCATCTGTTTCCGACAGGGGATTATCTGAGTTTTTCACCGGATAATTTTGCGGAATATTCTGATGAGGATTGTCTGGTATTATCATGCCATATCTGATCCGGAAAGTATTGAGATCTAAATTCTCATATTGTCACTTGAGGGAAAATAATATATGGTCTGTTTGTACAATTGTAGACTGAGTAATCATGTTTTCGCAGAGAATATTTCAGATTGGTTTTAAGGCTGCTCTGGAAGAAGAGCTCGAAAGAAAGGGAGTCAGCATAAAAGAGCTTGCAGAGAGGGCTAAAATACCCCCGGCAACAGTCTACAAAATCACGTCGGGTGAAAGAGATCCAAGGTTTTCAACTGTTCAGGCGATAGTAAGGGCACTTGAACCTCATGATAATAAATTTGTAGCAGTCATCGCCGCGAAATTCCTGCTTGACGAGGTTGAATCCAGAAGGGTGACAATCGGGGAGGAGAAATATAAAATAAGGGGATATCCTGCATATACGATGGAGGAATGCATTGTATCAGCCGTCAGGGCTGAAAAGGAGGGTGCTTCGGGGATAGTTTGCGCACCGATTCTTGCATCAATAATTGAAAAGGTTGTGGAGGTGCCGGTTGCGATTATGAAACCGGAGACTGCGACTATAATTGAGGCCCTTGATTCTCTTGAAAACCGGCTGGAATGACCGGTTATCAGGGAAATCCCTGGCAATCTGGGTCAATGCCTCCCGCTGGTTTTTGAAAATTTAAAATATTTTTTCGTTTTTTTCAGGTTTTTAAAAGAACCGCCTTTGGAGTGTAGTTTTTGAGCAGAAGTGAGAGTGAAACGACCGTAACCGAGCTTAAAACCATTGCTGCCCCCGCATATTCGGGCCGGAAGACAATTCCGTAAAGCGGGTAGAGAAGGCCTGCCGCCACAGGTATTAATGCTGTATTGTATGCAAAAGCCCAGAAGAGGTTCATTTTTATTCTTGACATCACCTTGTTTGAGAGTTCTATTGAGGCGGCAACGTCAAGCAGATTGTTTCTCATCAGGACTATGTCTGCACTCTCAAGTGCAACTTCTGTGCCGCTCCCGACTGCAATACCGACATCTGCCTCTGCAAGTGCGGGTGCATCGTTAATTCCGTCTCCTACAAAGGCGATCATCCCGGAGGATTCTTCACGAATACGGCCTACTTCTGTGGCCTTGTCTTTTGGAAGAACATTTGCGTAGACCTGTTTTATTCCTGCCTCGTCTGCTATTGAGAGGGCTGTTATTGCATTGTCCCCCGTAATCATTGCAACAGAGAGTCCCAGTCTTTTTATCTCCTCAATTGCGGCCGGAGTGCTCTCTTTTAACATGTCGGCAATTGAGATGACACCAATGACGGATTTTTCTTTTGCGATTATTATTGCAGTTCTTCCCCTCTTTTCATTTGCCAAGAGCTCTTCTTCTGTTTCAGCTGTTATGGTGATTCCGTTGTTTGCGATGAAATCCCTGTTTCCTGCATATATCTGCATGCCGTTTGAAACAGCCAAAACGCCGCCCCCTGCGTATGATTTGAAATCTTCCATTGGTTTGGGCTGAATATTTTGTTCTTTTGCCCTGTTCACAATTGCCATTCCAATCGGGTGTTCTGACTGCATCTCAACGCCTGCTGCCAGTGAAATGAGTTCTTTTTCGTCTGTTTCAAACCCCGTGACTGATGTTACGTCCGGTTTTCCGATGGTAAGCGTTCCTGTTTTATCAAAGACAACGGTTCTGAGTTTTTCGGAGATCTCAAGTGCTTCACCGTTTTTAATGAGGATTCCAAGCTCTGCACCACGTCCTATGCCGACTGTAACGGCGGTAGGGGTTGCGAGGCCGAGGGCACAGGGGCATGCAATGACAATTACGGAGATGAATACTGTCATTGCAAAAACCGGAGTGCTGTCGAAGACAAAATACCACAAAATTGCGGATACGGTTGCAATAGTAAGTATTGCAGGGATAAAGTAGGCAACTGCCATGTCTGCGATACGCTGGACAGGCGGCTTTGACCTCTGTGTCTCTTCCACAAACAAAATGATCTGTGAGAGAACTGTGTCCTTTCCGACCTTTGTCGACCTGAATACCACAGCACCGCTTGTATTCAGGGTTCCGCCGATAACACTGTCGTCCTTCTCCTTTCTAACCGGAATCGGTTCGCCTGTTATCATCGATTCATCGATGAAGGCCTCGCCTGAGATGACGGTGCCGTCGACAGGGATTTTTCCTCCCGGTTTTACAAGGATTTCGTCTCCCGGTACAACTTCTTCTGCGGATATTTCAAGAAAATCATCCGCCCGTTTTACAAACGCTGTTTTTGGTTTCAGGCTGATGAGTTTTTTTACAGCCTCGTTGGTTCTGCCTTTTGCGTTTGCCTCAAGGTACCTTCCAAGTGTCAGGAATGATGCAAGCATCAGTGCGGTTTCATAAAACAGAAATTCCCGTGTCAGAAAGATCTCAAAAGTTCCAAAGACTGATGAGAGGTATGCAACCCCGATTCCGAGTGCATACATAACATCCATATTGAGTGCCCTGTTTTTAAGCGAACTGTAAGCCGCTTTGAATATCGGGTATCCTAGATAAAAAAAAGGAGGCGTTGTGATGACAAACATCAGGTAGGCATTTGGGAAAGGGAGTTTTATGCCGGAGAACATGATTAGAAGGAGGACAGCTGAGACACTGAAACCGACAGCCATCATCTTCACCCTGTTCTTCTGTTCGGCTTCAAAGTATTCTGCTTCAATGTCACGGCCGGCTTCCTCGTCCGTTCCTATATAATCATATCCTGCCTCTTCTATTGCGGATTTAAAATCGGATAAGTCTGCTTCACCTGTTATGTAGGTGATTATTGCGGAGTTGTCTGTTAAGTTTACTTCAGCGGACTCGACTCCGTTTATTTTTTCAAGTGCGGCCTTAACCGTCCCAACACATGATGCACAGTGCATTCCGCCGACTTTGATTTTTTTCTGTGCCTTCAGGACTCCGTAGCCTGTTTCTTTGACAAGCTTTTCTATCTCCCTGAAATTTATTTTTTCAGGGTCAAATGAGATCCTTGCATTTTCGGATGAGATATCAACCGATGCCTCATCGATCCCTTCTGCTTTTTTCAGGGCATTTTCAAGATTTATGGCACATGATGCACAGTGCATTCCGGTGATTTTGATTTCGGTTTTTTTCCCCTTCTCCTTTTTCTCATCTTCCGTAATCGCCATGGTTCCCCCTTTTCAGATTTCCCTGATAATTCCCTATTGTGTCACTACGGATATATAAAGGGGTATCTAACCGGACTTCCTGTACGGCCTGAGAAAAAACACGGCAAATTATTAATTATAATGTCTGTCAACTGAAACATGTGTGTCAGTCTCATCAGAAATTCTCAGGGAGGAAAAAATATACGGCGGAGGAGATGAGTTTTATCTTGTTCTCTGTCGTGAGTCGGGCAGAGCGCCTTATCCCGGGATGTATCGGTACATACTGACACTTGTAATGAATGGCGAATTTCTGTTTGATTTCAGAACCAACACCTATGAATATTCCCCGACAGTTCCGCTTGAGGCTGAAAAGACTGCATTTTTAAAATTTGATGAATGGGCAGAGAATCTCAGGGAGTTTCCTTCGGACTTTGTTGAGCACCTTTTAATTAAGAAGGAGAGGATCAAGAAGATGTACGCCGGTCACAAGAGGGATTCTCCTGATGTTGTAATTATTCAGGGAAGTCCGAGGCCTGACGGGAACTGTTCCATATTTGCAGGGTGGGCTTCTAAAACAGCAAAGTCGCTTGGGAAAATTCCGGCTGTCATTTATCTGGATGACTTAAACATCCACTCCTGCATCGGATGCTACCAGTGCTATAATTATGGTTTCTGCGTTTTCCGCGATGAAATGCAGGACATAATCAGTTATGTCCACGGTGCCTCACTGGTTGTCATATGTTCGCCGGTTTACACGAACACGGTTCCCGGGGGACTTAAAATCTGCATGGATCGTTTTCAGGCATATCATGCAAAGAGGACTCTTTTGCATTCAAAAAATAACCCAAAAGGCATTCTTCTTGCTGTTGCGGGAAGAGAGGGTGACTTCAATTTCAAATGCCTCATTTCAGTCACTGATTCCTTTATGGCAAATGTGGGGATAAAAAAATCAGGTCAGATACTTGTCGACAACATTGATGAGATCAGGGATCTAAGAAATGTAACGGGATTAAAGGCAGAGGTTGAAGAGGCACTAAGATCGGCTCTTGATATTTCCAGATTATGAAGATAACTGAGTATTTGTCTTAATCCTGCACCTGAGGAACCGTTTGTTCTCTTCTTCTATTTTAAAGAGCCCTGATGCGATTATTTTATTCCTGGCAGATTCCCTTGGCTGATGGCCGTCGTCTATGAACAAAACTCCGTCAGGTTTTAGTATTCTTTTTATTTCAGAAAGAAATTTCTCCGGTTCTTCTATCATGTGGAACATGTCCAGTGCCATTACAAGGTCTGCGGTCTCATTTTCGAGTCCTGAATTATAACCTTTTGCAAGTGCTGTTTTTATGTTTGAGAGATTGTTTTTTTCTGCCATTTTTGTGACCATTTCAATAGCAAGGGGATGTATATCGACTGCATATACAAGACCGGTTTCACCTGCATATTCTGATGCCCATATTGTGTTGCTTCCGGGACCGCAGCCGTAATCAACGACTGTCATGCCTTCTTTAATTCCTGCCAATTTTACAAGTTCAGATGGCGGGTTGAATAAATCGTTTATTTTTATGGTAAAAGCCATTATTCTGAATACTGTGTCCGGCATTTTTTCATTTCCGGTATCTTCTTTCTTCTTCATGATATCAGTAAATATTATTTTTGCTTTATTTATAATTAAATATTTTAGAATAACAAAAAAACAAAATTTGCCGAAAAATTTTTAGGAATTTCTAATTTGGCTGAACATTTTTCGGGTTCTGTTTATTGCAGCCTAAATGCCTAATTTATATCAGAGAATAATGAGGTGATAAATTAAAATGAACGATGAAGAAAAAATTGAGAAAAATACAGATTCGAGACAGGATTTACGTTTGAAAGTCTCTGTTCCCTGCTCTGTTGAACCGGTCTTTTGGACCGATGCTTATGATGCCAACAAAAGAGATTGTCAAAATATCTTTTTGGAGGTGATTTAGACGGGCACAAGAGCATCTCTGAGGGGTATTTCTGATACCAAAAATATGCCTCCTGCACTTTTAAGCCTGCTTCATCTCGCCGGAAGCGATATGGACGACTGCAAAAAAAAGAGAAAAGGTTCTGTGACACAAAGATCCCGTTGAGGTGTTTAGGAAACGATTTATCCCACTAAATTGCCGCCTTTTGACTTTACGCGGACAAATCAGGAGTATATTTATGCTCCAATATATGAATCCCTGGTAAAACCGTTTTTTTGGTTTCACTGGTTTATTATTTAGAGAAATAATGCCAGATGTAAAACGCAAACCGGTAAATATATCGATATATTGGAATTAATCCTTAATTTCCGTTAATATCTTTTTTAAATTTATATTTCAGATTTTCTTGAAAATTTACATACAAAGAATTGATAATGATGCATATCCTGTTCTGGTTATTTTTCAGATAACCTAATATTGTTAGGGTGACAAATAAAAGATTCAAATTTCAGGAAGATATTCCTGAATTTTTTAAATTGATGATAACCCCGGTTTTTCCGGTGATATTCTATGAGTGGTTTAAACAGCAGTCTTAGCAGAAAAGCCGAGGATTATCTCGAGGCAATCCTCAATGTCAGTCTTATAAAAGGATACGCAAAAACAAGGGATATTGCAAAGGAACTTAATGTAAGCCCTCCTTCCGTTGTTGAGATGTTTATTAAGCTTGACAAACTCGGGATGATTGAATACAGGAAATATGAGGGCGTTCTTCTAAAGCCGAAGGGAAGGGAGATTGCCAGCGTCATCAAATACAGGCATGACACCCTGATGTCTTTTTTAAAGCTGATTGATGTTCCCGCTGATATCGCAAACGATGATGCATGTATCATGGAGCACGAGCTTCACCCGAAAACAATTGAGCAGATACATTATTTTGTTGAATTCCTAAAGGAAAGGGGTTCAGAGCTTCACACTCTTGAGGATTTCTCAGAGTACTGCCTGGTTAAGCGTTCAGTAAAAGACCGGTCTGAGTAGTCTGACTGTCAGGAAGTATAAATATTAAACATTTTTTTTAATTTGTGTCCGTGAAAACCTGTCTGAAAGCTGAATGATTATTGGCTGATTCTGATCATGAAACTTCCTGTTTTGCCAGATAAAAACATAACTAAGAAAATAATCATTCTTTGTGAATGTTTCATCCCTTGCAAAAATGGAATAAATTATTAAAAAATTTGTTTTAATCCTCCTTTTTGTTAATTCTCATAAATCCTGTAATAAATAACATTCCCAATATTAGAGCTCCGGGTATCATAAGTGTCGGGTATTCCGGAGTGGGTATTGGTGAACTACAGCAAAGCCAGTCAAAAATATTTTCAGACAGAGCCAGGTTGTCAGCCTCTGCAATATAGTCATTATCACAGAAGTTACAGTCTCCTGTTACAATGACCTTTCCCGGACTGCTAACTGCCGTCATCACAATTTCTCCATCATCTGTCCATGCAATGGCAGGACCGCTGAGTGCACCGGCGCCTGCAAGTTCACCTGCCGCCCTGTAATAAAACATACTCACTCCGTTGAATACCGGATGTGTTGTCATGTCTGTAATATATAGATCAATAGGGGAGAGGTAAGATATTCCAAGAGTCGTTCCGAATTCCTGTGATACCGGGTTTAAATTATCATTTGGACAACCAGTATTCTCGCCCATTATCAGGAGGCCTCCTCCGTTGGCCACAAATGTTTTAATCGTACTGATTTCATCAGGTGTATAGGGACTAAAATAGGATGAACCAATGCTAAGTACAAGAACTTCATAATCACTGAGATCCACATTGTTGAGTCCTATATCTGTTGTATCAACAGTGTAACCCTTTCCTTCAAGCATACCGGTAAGAACTGAATAATCACCGGCAGGCTCATAATTTAAATATACACCATGTGTCAGATCCCACATTATGTCACAGTCTCCGCCGGTATCGGCAGATGCGTATGAAACACCTGATAAAAGTATCAGAAGGCATCCCATAATTACGCATTGCCTGCGAATCCTTTGTTTTTGTATCATTTTTAAAACTCCTGCCCGGCATTCCTGTGCTGATTTATTCCAACTATCAGAATGCCAAAGCGAAAGCCTAATGATCTTAGCTAAAAAAAATTATATGCTTGGCAATATTTTATAAAATAAATTTGTCAATTCGGTCCGCAGGTCTGCTTTATTTTTAAGCTCTCCTGCTTTGCCTGCAGGTGAACCCAAAAAGCCTTTCTATGTTATTTAATCTGATAATGTGATTTTATTTTTTATGGAATAATCTGATGGAAATATTTTTTGAAATCACAGTGTGCTAAATTATACTAAGCAGACTAAAAAATTAGTTTCTCTGCAAAATCAGTTTAGTTGTGAAAAAAAGGAGTCTCTATTGGATTCTTTTAAAAAGTAAAATATTAATATTCCGTCTAATCCTCTTTTGCATAACCTTCCGTATAATACATCAAAAGTGCCGCAAAGGTGAACGGCAGGAGTATTACAGCAGGTGCGTATGGTGGTGCAAATCCCCCGGTAAAGCCTGCAAACGAATTTAAAAACCCGGGTGCATCCGCCGGTGCCGGGATACTCTCACATATCATCGCAAAGATATCGCACCCTGCGATAATCCATACCATAACCGATCCCAAAAGCACCTTTGAAAACTGGTGCATATCTTTGATATCCCTGCATCCGGAGAGTATCAGGATGCCCCCGAAGAGCACCACAAGACCTCCCCATGCCCACCGGAAAAAGTCGTCCCCTGAGATTTGCATTATTCCTGATTCAATTCCGCCTGATATCCCCAACTGGACAAGGATATCGGCAAGTCCGAGTAATGTGGCCAGGATGCCGATTACCCCGAAATATACTGTATATAACTTATATTTTGTATCACTCATTTTATGCCAGCCCCAGAAGTATTCCTATTGCATGGATGATTCCGCCGTAGACAAATGCTACCGCGAAAAGCACCCCGACCGCTGCCAAAAGCTCTTTCCATCCTTCCTTAAGCATCACAACAAATGTTGCAACACACGGGAAGTAGATGGAGATTAAGACAACCGAAGATATCATCTGATACTGTGTCATCGCAATGTTTGAGAGCTGTGCAACCGCAAGATCCTTCCTTAGAAACGCTGCAACAAGTGCTCCGGCCGTCTCTTTTGGAACTCCAAACCACGTGACAAACACAGGTGCCAGGAGTTCAGAGAGCCACTGGATGACGCCTCCGAGGTACAGCAGGTTTACGAGAAGGATTCCAAAGAGAACAAACGGAACAGCGTTGAATAAAAATCCCTTTGTCCTTACAATGAGTTTTTTACTGAGATTTGACCACTGCGGCATGTGGTATGGCGGAACGTCAATTAAAATCTCGGGATTTTCACCCGGAACGATTTTGCTCAGTATGTATCCGAATACAAAGTACCCGGTGATTAAAAAGAGCATCACGTATCCGACGCTCTCAGGAAGAACCTCCATCATAATTCCAAGCTGGGCACCGCAGGGTATGAATATCGCAATAAGCGTCATCATCATAAAACGCTGCTTTTTTGTCTCGAGAATGCGTGTTGCGGTAACGGCAGGCACATTGCATCCGAGACCGAGAATGGTCGGAACAATTGCATATCCGTGAAGGCCGATTTTGTGCAGAACGGTATCAACCAAAACTGCAAGTCGTGGCAGGTATCCCGAATCCTCAAGCAGCGACATCATGAGGTAGAAGATGAACACGGCCGGCAGAACAACCCCGATTGCGACAAACAAACCCGATGTCAGCACACCAAAGGCCTCAAAGGAATTGGTCGCAAGCGGATCGCCCACAAACAGGAAATAGTGAATGCTTGCAGGATCAGGCCATGCCGACTGTATCCACGGCAGGAAGTAGTTGTCAAAAAATTTCACAAAAAAGCCGTCCGTGAACAGCGAGCCTGCAAATGATCCAAAAACGCTCCAGAATGCATACAGAACAGCGAATGCAACAGGAATTCCTGTAAGCGGTTTTATTGTCAGCTCTCCTAAAACATCGCCTATTTTCTGCCTGTATTCACCAACACTTATGACCTGTCCGGCAATTGAATCGACAAGCAGCCAGCGTTCACTCTCACTCATTGTCATCTAAATGCCTCCGCATCCGCCACAGCCGCCGCATCCGGCACACCCCGGTTTTTTCACGGGTTTTATTTCCTTTCCTTCTGCACGTGCTTTAATCTCCTCCGGATTTGCAATCTGTGCTTTTCGGATCACATCCCCCAGATTTTTGACACCCTCTCCGCTGATTGCACTTGTGGCAACGACCGGCACTCCGAGAATTTTCTGGAGTTTTCCGGCATCAGCCAGGATCTGTTTTTCCTTTGCAATGTCTGTCATATTCAGGACAACGACCGCCGGATATCCCATTTCCAGTGTTTCAAGTGCAATGTAAAGACCACGTTCAATTCTTGTCGCATCAAGGACGATTATAACGACAGCACGGGGATGTTCCCTGAGCATCTTTACAGCAACCTCTTCTGCCCTGTCCCTTGCCTTCAGCGAGTATGCACCCGGAACGTCAATTACTGTCATCGTTTTTTTATCGATCGTCACTTTTCCCATTGTGTAGTCAACAGTCGTTCCCGGATAGTTTGATACGACTGCATCTGCTCCTGTAAGTCTGTTAAAAAGAACGCTTTTTCCGACATTCGGATTGCCTATGAGCAGGATAGTGCCTGTATTATCACTCATTTATTCCTCTTTTTTTGAAATTATGGTATATGTGGCCTGTTTTTAATTTACTTCCACCATTACGTCCGAGGCTGTATGAAACCCGAGTGCGACTTCCATCTCCCCGACAACGACAACAACCGGGCCTTTTACCGGCTGTTTTGTGATCATCCTGACCTTCTTTCCGACCCGTATGCCGATTGCGTTAATCTCACGTGAAGGCCTTTTGATCTCTGTTACTGAACCGTTTGTCCCGTATTCCATCTCTGAGAGTTTTTTAATCATCAGAACACCTTTCAACAATTATTTTCCCTGCCATACCACGACCCAGAGCAAGAACAGAGCCGTTGATGTCAACAATCACAGGGCCGCAGCGTGAGTTTATCACCTTCAGACGTGCACCTTTGATAATGCCTCTGAGGGAAAGCCGCTGTTTTAGCTCTTCCCCCCCGTCTATTTTCTCTATATATCCCTGTTCGTTCTTTTTCAGGGAGGTCAGCATCATTTTATTATTCCTCCCTTTGATTTCTGATATTAGGGAGGGATTAACCGCGTCCTAAAATTGTTATGAAAATTAAGAATTACCAAAATAGTTTAGGAATAATTTCCCTGACCTAAAAAATAATGCATAAAGATCAGCGGGTTGAAAAAGAATTTAGTAATTTTCAGCGAATTTTGCTCCTGAAAGGCGGGCTTTTTCCATGGTTTCCATATCCTTAAGGACAGCTCCTCTCTCAAAGAAACCGAATAAAGTTAATTTATCAGCTATCTCGTAACCGAGTGCCTCAAGAGGCCTTGCCAGAGCTTCAGTTGCAAATCCGTCTTCCTTTGGATCAGTCTGTTCACATACCGAAAAAACAAGGGCCTGACGTTTTTTGTTTGTAAGACGTGAACTGTATTTCCTCGGGCGGTCATCAGAAAATTCATAATATGGATACAGGCGGTCGATGAAGGATTTCATCCGGCTTGTTATATTGTAATTGTAGACAGGCGATCCAAGAATTAATAGTTCAGCTTCTTCAATTTTTGGATAAATAAGGTTCATTCCGTCTTTGAAGTGAGAACATGTGAGATCCTTTCTGCATTTTTCACATCCTATACAGGAGTTAATGGTATAATCCCTGAGGAATATGGCTTCTGTTTCAAAACCTGAATCATTTGCTCCGAGAAGAATCTGATTTAGTATTATATCTGTATTCCCTCTTTTTCTTGGACTTCCTGAAATACCGAGTATTTTCATAGCTTTGATTTTGATTATGTATGTATATAATTGCATATTATACATGTGGCAGTATTTTATAATTGGTGTTAAAATTCCGGATAATAATTTAGATCCGTATCGACTGCTTTGTTTTTCCTTGGAAAAATTACCTGCCTTAATTGCAGGAGATTTAATCAGATAAATCATTTTTTGAGAAAACCATACTGAGCCGCAATAAATACTGTCTGAATCTCTATGAATAACGATAAATAGGATTCAGGTAAAAGACTGCGAAAGAAACAAATTTCCAATAGAGGAAATCCGTCAGGTAAAACCGTTATGTCGCCGGCTGTTTTGAGAGAACTAAGAAAATTTGTAGCGCCAGAATTTATTACAGGGGATAATTCCCGTGTTTTTGCAGGCAGATATGCAGGCAATTTCAGGTCAAAAAATATAATTCTTGCAACCGACAAAAAAGTTCTAAAACAGCCATGGATGAAGGAGATAACCGCAGGTCTGGATGAAAATTCAATAGAATACACAATTTTTTCAGATATATCCGAAAATACCCGTGAATCTGATGTTATGACAGGTGCAGATGTCTATGAATCCGGGGAATGCACAGGAATTGTAGCTGTTGGAGGCGGAAGTGTTCTCGATTGTGCCAAGGGCATAGGTATTGTCGTGGCAAACAAAGGGCACATCAGCGACTATGTCGGTGTTGATCTTGTGACTAATCCCTGTCCCCCGATGATATGCGTGCCGACAACAGCCGGAAGCTCTGCTGATGTCTCGCAGTATGCGGTCATAAGAAGTGCTGAGAAAAGAAAAAAAAGCATCATTGTCTCAAAGTCCATTGTTCCTGATGTAACCTTAATAGATCCCGTGACTCTTGCAACACTCCCTGATTCCGTCACAATCAACTCGGGCATTGATGCGCTTACACATGCAATTGAGGCTTATGTTTCAAATGGTTCATCCCACCTGAGCAGCCTGCTTTCTCTTGAGGCGATCCGTCTTCTCGGGCAATCCTTTCCCTATCCTGAAGAGAAGAGATCTGATCTTGATTTCAGGTTTGACACAATGCTTGCAAGTCTTTATGCCGGCATTGCCTTTTCAAATGCAGGTCTTGGTCTTATACATTCAATGTCCCATGCGATAGGCGGGATATTTGATCTCCCGCACGGTCTGAGCAGTTCAATTGTGATGGATCCTGTAATCAGTTACAACTACAATTATGTGCCGGAAGGTTACCGGAAAATTGCGGAAGCGCTGGGTATAGATGTAAAAAATAAGGGTGCTGATGATCTTCTGGATGAAATATTTGGAAAAATCTCCATGATGAGAGGAAATGGCCAGGAGGATCTCTCGCTTTCATCTTACGGTGCATCAGAAGACGACATAGAAGAACTTGTAAAAAGAACATATGATGATCCCTGTATAGCCACAAACCCTGTAATACCCTCAGCAGAAGTTCTCAGGATTATCTTTCAAAATTTACTTTAAATCTGATATTTGTATTGTTTTGTCAGGCAGTGCCTGATTTTTTCCGGGAGTTATCCTAATAGAATTCCAAAGGTCCCCGCATTTTTTGGTATACCTCTCTGCTAAAGTATTATTGCTGAAAAAAGAGAGATGGATAGAATACAAAAGACGCCTTTTAGAGATCAACCACTGGGAAATATGCTGCAAAATGCCGACGACTACGAGGAAAGGCTCAAAGAAATAAGAAACCGCATCATCGGTTTTGGTGAGGCCTCCACCCGCAAGAATTACTATCCAGAACTTCAGTATAAAAAGGGGGAACTTGAAAGATTCAGGGTTGCCCTTGACAGCACCAGCGATATCGTTTTTATCCTCAATTCCTCCACCGGAAATATCATTGATGCCAATCTGCGTGCGTGTGAAATTCTGGGCTATGAAAAAGATGAACTTTTGACAAAAAGTATTGACGATCTGACAGATGAAAACTTTTTTGAAAACAGGGTTGACATGGAAAAGCTCCGCTCCGGAACCCACAGAATCTTTAGTTCGACGATATGGACAAGCAGGGACCGGGGCATTCACATGGAGTTCAACTTCAGCATGGCCCTTTTGGGAGATGAAAATTTCATCACTGCCGTATGTCGTGACATCAGTGAAAGGGAGATGATGGAAAAGACGATTCGTGATTCGGAACTTCAGTACAGAACAACCATCAATTCCTTAAATGAAGTGGTGGTCGTAATCGACCCTTTATTAAATGTGGTAATATATAATCACGCATTTGAAAAACTCTGCCGGAAAACTGGGATTGAAAATTACTTCTCCGGAATGCCGATAAAAGAGATTTTTCAGCATTTTCATCCTGAAAACAGAAATTATACTTTTAATGAGGGGATGTTCTCACGCTTTTTTGAGACAAACATGAAGTTTCGGTATGGTGCGAATGTTACAATTTTCAGTGTCCGTAATGTTCCAATTGTCGAGAAGGGAAAACTAAAACAGTCTGTTTTGTATTTACGAGACATTACAAAGTACTACCTTTTGGATGAAATGAAAAAAGAGGCGTTTATGCAGATTGACAAAAACATGGAGCAGTTTGCAGTCCTAAACGATCATATAAGAAATCCGCTTCAGGTAATCCTTGGCATTGTTGACCTTGAATCCCCTGAAATAACACAGAAAATAATCCCTCATGTAAAGGAGATTGACAAACTCATAAACCGTCTTGACAACGGCTGGATTGAATCCGAAAAGGTCAGGAAGATGATTGCAAAACATTACGGAGTGTCACTGATTGAAAAATCCGACATTGAGGATGCAATAAATTATCTAAAGAGAAACGGAGAGGACAACTGTTCGGGCAACCCTGTCTGAATTACAAAAATCCCCTAAAATATCCATAATCCTGTTTTTTAAATTAAATTTTATTTTATATTTTGGTCTATTTCTTTGGCTTGTAATCCTCGATTATTTTTCCGTCATGGAGGCGAATAATTCTGTCAAAGTAAGGGATATGCCAGTCCTCATGGGATACCATGACAATGGTCTGCTTTAACTCCCTGTTTATCTCCCTGAAAAGATCAAGCACGTTTTTTGAGTTCACGCTGTCAAGGTTTGCACAGGGTTCGTCTGCAAAGAGTATCTCCGGGTTGTTTACAAGTGCCCTTGCAATAGCAACCCTCTGCTGTTCCCCTCCCGACATCTCACCGGGGAGGTGTTCTATCCTGCCTGAAAGACCAACCTTTTCAAGTATCTCAACGCTTTTTATTTTAGCCTCCTCATCATCAAGCCCCCTTGCCATTGCAAGAAGAAGAACATTTTCAGCAGCGGAAAGCTCGGGGACAAGTGCATAGTCCTGAAAGACATATCCAAACCTTTTAAGCCGGAATCTGGATTTTTCTTCGTCAGAGAGCTCTAATACATCTGTGGTGCCGATGAACACATCCCCTTTTGTAGGTTCGTCCAAAAGCCCGACCATATGAAGAAGGGTTGACTTTCCGCTCCCGCTTGAACCTGTTATGCCGACGAACTCGCCTTTTTCTATCTCAAGGCTAACCCCGTTTAATGCATGCACGGTTGCAGCCCCAATGCCGTATATTTTAAACACGTCTTTTAGCGTAATTATAAAAATCACCTTCTCATGGCGTCGAGTATATTCTCTTTTGTTATCCTCCAGGCAGGGACGTAACCGGCAATGGCGGACGCAATCAGAAGACTGATTGCATTCTCAATCAAAAGGGATGTTTCAACGTGCGGCACAACATCGCCGTCCGGGAATTTCATTGGATATAAGGTAAAATAAAAGGTCAGCAGCCTTACTAAGATCAACCCGAGAATTATCCCGAGTATGCAGATAATCAGCACCTGAAAGACATATGAGTTGATTATAATCTGTTTGTTAATCCCGATCGCCTTTAATATTCCAATCTGCCGCCGGTTGTTGATTGCCTTAATCATTATGACGATGAACAGCACGACAACAGCTATTATCAGGCTCACAAGCATTGTGATGTCATTTATTATATTGAAGGTTTCAACAGATTCCTCTACGATTTTGGAGAGGGCCTCTTCCCATGTCTTTACTTCTTCAGAGACTCCGTAGGATATAAGATTTAATTTCACCTTGTCGACATCTTCGGGATTTTCCGTCTTTACCAGTATTGAGGTTGCACTTTCTATTTCAGTGCCTAAAACATTCTCCATCTCATCCCATGTGATAAAGCCCGTATAATCAGTCTGGTATGATTTGGTTTCAAATATCCCTTTAATCCTGTATTCACGTCTTTCGCCGTTTTCAAAGGATACTGTGACCGAGTCCCCTACATCGGGTGCACCAAGAGACTTCAGGAAATCCTTGCTTTCATCCTCGTTTCCGATTGCATAACTGCCTAAAATGATTTCACCGGTATCGGCACTGCTCAGGAAATTTCCGTCCCTCATTTTTGTATGTATTAATGTGACCTCTGTTTCATCGGAAGGCTGAAAGGCGGTTATTGGAATACTCACCGATTTTGATTCAAAGTTTATGGTGGAACCTAACTGGTAGCGTGCTGATGCTCTTAAAACCCCGGGTATACGGTTTATTTTATCCAGAAGGGCCGATGCGTCCTCTATATATCTTTCCTCACTTTTTGGTGAAATGATTATGTCGGATGTCTGGTAGTTGATCGTCTGTTCGTTAAAAAGCATGACCGAGCCGGTGATTATTGAGGGGAGGAGGATCATATTCGTAAATACCATCGCGATAATGAGGATGTTTAGTACAAAACTTCCCCTGCTTCCCCTCTTTAGCGATCGTGTCGCAAGAAACGCCGAGACTTTCAGGTCATTTAGCATACCGGATATCATTCTTCCTTTTTCTGCCGCAGGTACCTGTATCCAAGATATCCGCCTGCACAGATGACTATCAGAACTATGAGTATTCCTGCCGTATTGTCATTTTCAGAGACGTTTAAGTGGAGAGTGTAGTCCTTTTCATATTCTCCTGTGTCGTCTGTGTAGGTTACTTTAAGTTTGTATTCAAAATCGCCGGCTTTGTTGGCATTCAGGATGAATACGGCGGGTGCATCGTTTCCGGCTTTGATCTTTCCGACAAATGCCTCTCTTGTTCCTAAAAGAGGGAGATCAATCATTGCCGCTGTTGATTTTGCCTCGCCTGTTCCTGTGTTCTCAATCCTTATTGTGAGATCGAAGTCATCGCCTTTGCTGATTCTTGAAGGATCAGTTTTTACAGATGCTATCCCGGGTTCGGCCTTTCCCTTAATGTCAATGTTTATCCCCGAAAGCTCCGTTTTTTCCTCTCCCCCCGATGTTATGTAGGTAACTTTAAGAGGTATTGTGTGAATTTTTGGCTCTGCTTCCCTGTCAGAGATGAGGTCTACAAAAAGTGTCCGTGACTCGCCCGGATATAGTGAGTTTATGTAATAGGTTCCCTGATTTTTTGCCGCAACTGAGGATTCTTCAGGAGAGAGTTTTATTGTGATATCCTCTGCTGTGCTTTTGCCCTGGTTTGAAACATTGAGAACGATATTAATTTCATCACCCGGATTTACAACTTTGCCGGGGGTCTGGTCAAAAATTATCGCAGGTTTTTTTGCGGTGGCTATCTGTGTGTTGACGTTAACAGGGATTGGGTAACTTACACTCTCCGCCCCCTTTACGCCGACTCTTAAGGTCGGGAAGAATATTCCCTCCTTTTCTCCTGCCTCTATTAGAAATGTGAGCTTTATTGTCTGGCCAGGTCCTATGTCGCCTGAAAACTGTGAGTTTCCCTCAAGGACTTTTATCTCCTTTCTGCCATCCAGAAAAACGCTCTGGATTGTCGGGTTGATGTCAGTTACAAGCGATGTCTGCGGCTCTGTCTTTGTAAGTGTGGCACTTGTGGCAGTGTTTTTGAGAGTGACATAGATAAGCGCCTTGTCACCGGGCATTAAAACATCCGGCGTTATGGAAGTGTCGGTGACTATCACTGTTGCCTCCCCTGCATATACAGGGTTTGCAAGGACTGCGGCAAAAAAGAGTCCTATGATGGTTGTAATATATAATGTCCTCATATTGTCTCCCCTTAATTTATCTCTGCCAGTTTTGTATTCTGCATAGCATATCTTTCTTTTGGCAGTCGGGGGGACAAAGTGTCAGCTGTTTTGGGAGATGAAAATATCAGATGGCCGTGAGTATCGGCTGGTAATAAAAACAGGGAGGGTTTTTATAGAGTTTAGAGAGTTTTTGAAAAAATCAGGGTTATAAAATATTTTAAAGAAGCCGGACTGCTTCTTTTCCTGTCATTCCTATCTTAATTCCAAGCTTTTCGCCGGAAGGATTTACTGCGGCAATCTCTCCTTCCATCAGATCATTTATGTCTGCCACCGAATTTCCTTTTGGTTTTACCTTTGCGGCAGGGTAACCGAATTTTTCAAGTGCCATGACATCAATTGCACCGCATCCGACAATGCCGGAATCGGTTTTTACAAAAACGAGATTTACGTCTCCGAGAGGAATTACAAATCCTTCTGCCTCTTTTTCTTCAAGAGGGACTATTAAATGCTCCATTAAAAGAATATCCATTTATTGCCAGATAATAGAATCTGTTTTAATTAACGGAGTTAAAAGTCCTGAAATTTCAGGATTTCCTCAAAGGGATATTACTGCCCGGGCTTTTGAATTTTTACACGCTGTGCCATGCAGTCGCCGCATATGACCTGGACAGAGTCCGGAAATGATCTGTTAAGGTCCATGTCACCGGTGTCTATGAAAAGCTCCTTTGTCATCATCAGTTTTGCATTTGTGGCGGCAATGATTATATTTTCAGTACCGGTTTTTCTGAGCACCTCTGGTGAAAACTGCTGGTTTCCCCGTCCCAGAATAAATCCCTGGGCACCTATCGGGCTGATTATTATCTTTGCCTTTTTGTGCCCTTCAAGAAGTTTTAGTATATCCCTTTCGCTTAAATCCCGCCCGATTAACCTGCCTGAGAACAGTGCGTCAATCCCGAGGAGTGTGTAGCCTGATAGCCCGAGTTCATCCAAAATGGATTTTGCCGTCGTGCCTGCACCGATGAGATACAGCGTGTCATCAGAGAGGATCTCTGCAAGGAAACGACCGATCTCCTTTCTGTTTCTCTCGTCACTGCCGGAGGAGACCCATTTTCCGCCCTGTGATTTTTGCGGTATCAAAGGGACTTTCGCCTCTGCAAAGATCACAGTCTTCAGCCTGCCTTTTCTGTACTCCTCCTCGTCTATGTCCATGACCTCTGTTTTTACAATGCTTAAATCAGGAAAACGGTTTACTATATCCGCACCTGTCTTTGGTGTCAGGGCAAAAATTCCCGAAAACATCTTGACGCCTGAGGGTATTCCAAGCAGCGGAACTTTATCCCCTGTTGCAGAAACGACATCCCTTGCAGTACCGTCTCCTCCGCAGAAAACGATCATTTCAACGCCTGCCTTTAGCATCATCAGGCATGCTTTTTTTGTATCCTCTGCCGATGTCGGATTATTCGGGTTGAAAACGACTTTGTATCTGGCAGTGCCTGTGCTTTTCAGGAGTCCCTCACCCATCAGACCGCCGGCGGTAAAAAACATGATTTCTGAGAGGTCAAGTGCCCGGACAAACTCAGCCGCCTTTTTTTCTGCAACAGGCTCTGCACCGAGCTCCAATGCCCTTTCGTACTGTCCGTCTGTGCCCTTAAGGGCGACTTTTCCCCCCATCCCGGCCACCGGGTTTATCAGAAATCCTATTTTTTTCATTTCACTGTTTTTAATCTTCAATGTGTGGTAGTTTTGAAAGTGATTCCTTAATTAATTCTGCCGGGTATTCGTAGTCCGGCAGCGTTTTGTTGAAGTATGCCTCGTATGCCGACATGTCAAAGTGTGCATGTCCGCTCAGGTTGAATACAATTGTCTTCTCCTCACCCGTTTTTTTGCACAAAAGTGCCTGTTCAACCGCTGCCTTTATCGCATGGGCTGATTCCGGTGCGGGAATTATTCCTTCGGTTTTTGCAAAGTCAACTGCCACTTTGAAGCATTCGTTTTGGTGGTATGCAACCGATTTTATCAGGCCGTCCGCATGGAGGCGTGATACAAGCGGGGACATTCCGTGATACCTGAGTCCTCCGGCATGAATTGACGGCGGGATGAAGTCATGGCCGAGTGTGTACATCTGCATAATCGGGGTTAGTCCCGCAACATCACCGAAGTCATACGCATAAAGGCCTTTTGTAAGGGTCGGGCAGGCGGCAGGCTCTGATGCGATGATCTCGACATCAGGGTTCTTCTTTTCAATTTTGTCCCTGACAAACGGGAATGCTATCCCAGCAAAGTTTGAGCCTCCCCCCGCACAGCCGATTACGATATCAGCCGTTTCTTCTGCGATATCCAGCTGTTTTCGGGCCTCAAGTCCGATTACTGTCTGGTGGAGGCAGACATGATTTAGAACGGAACCAAGAGCATAGTTTGTGTTCTCATGCGTTGCGGCGTCCTCTACTGCCTCAGAGATTGCAATTCCGAGACTTCCGGATGTATTGGGATCGCGTTTTAGAATTTCCCTGCCTGAATTTGTCATTGTTGTCGGGCTCGGGTAGCATTTTGCACCCCAGGTCTGCATCATCATCTTCCGGTATGGTTTTTGTTCATAGCTTCCCCTGACCATGTAGATGGTGCATTCCATCCCGAAGAACTGTGTTGCAAACGAGAGTGCGGAACCCCACTGCCCTGCACCTGTTTCGGTTGCGATTCTCTCAATGCCGTCCTCTTTGTTGTAGTAAGCCTGTGCAACGGAAGTGTTTGTCTTGTGGCTTCCTGAGGGGCTTTGTCCTTCGTATTTGTAGTAGATTTTTGCAGGTGTTTTCAGGAGCTTTTCAAGCCTCTCTGCCCTTAAGAGAGGGGATGGTCTCCACAGTGTCAGTATCTCCCTGACTTCAGGAGGTATGTCTATGTATTTTTCTGTTGAGAACTCCTGTTTAATCAGACCGTCAGCAAATATCGGTGCAAGATCCTTTGCCTCCACCGCTTTCTTTGTAATCGGATTATGGGGTATTCCCGGCAGATTCGGCATATCCGCCTGTATGTTGTACCATTTTTTTGGGATTTCATTCTCATCGAGAATTATCTTTGTGGGCATGCTACACCTGTTAGGGTTTGTACATATATATACATTATTGTACAAAATAAGCACAATTGCATATATCAGCATCTCTCTTAAGCCCGTCTTTACCTATAAAGATAACATGGATCAGTTTCAGAAATACTAAACCGGAATATATGAAAGCCAGTTTTGATCCGGAATCATTTGGTGAGTACCTTGAGAAATTCAGCCTTGAGGGTGACGCCTGTGGTGAAATGCCGGGAAGTATTACAAATTTAACCTCTTTTGAAGGAAGACCTGATATCACTAAGTATACAAACGAATTCTGGACATCAAAACAAAGGCAGGCATCATCAATCCACGAGGTTTCATACAGGGCATGCTTTAAACCCCAGCTGCCCCGTTTTTTTATTGATCTCCTCACAGATTCGGGTGATGTTGTTTATGATCCCTTCACAGGCAGGAACTACGGTAATTGAGGCAGGGCTTATGGGGAGAAATGCTGTTTCAAATGACATCAACCCTTTAAGCAGAATACTCTGCGAGCCCAGGTTTTCTCCGCCTGATATCAATTGTGTGAAAGAAAGGCTTGACAGGATTAATCTGGAAAAAAATCTCTCAGGTGACATAGATCTCTCTATGTTTTATGAAAAGGAAACAGAATCCGAGATTGTATCTTTGAAAAATTATCTTTTTGAGAGAAAGGAGTCGGGAGAAGAAGACAACACCGACAGATGGATCAGGATGGTCGCAACAAACCGCCTTACAGGGCATTCCTCCGGATTTTTTTCGGTATATACACTCCCGCCCAATCAGGCTGTATCTCCCCGGAGCCAGATAAAAATTAACGAAAAAAGAAACCAGACTCCCGAATACCGGGATACAAAAAAGCTTATTCTGAAAAAAACACGGGCTCTCTTAAAAAGACTGACCGAAGCCGAGAGGGAAAATCTGAAAAAGGCCGGTAAAACTGCTGCTTTCCTGCAATGTGATGCGGGAGAGACAAAAGAAATACCACAAAATTCCGTCTCCCTCACTGTAACATCACCTCCGTTTCTTGATATTGTTCAGTATGCAGGTGACAACTGGCTGAGATGCTGGTTCAACTCACTTGACGAGAGAGAGATCGGAAAAAAGATTACAATGTCAAAGACCCTTCCCGAATGGACAGGCGTTATGCAGAATGTTTTTCATGAACTCTTCAGGATAACAAAACCGAAAGGATGGGTTGCGTTTGAAGTAGGGGAGGTCAGGAACGGGAAAGTCTGCCTTGATGAACATGTAATACCAATAGGCAGAGAGGCAGGATTTACCTGTGCCGGTGTTTTGATAAACGAGCAGGACTTTACCAAGACTTCAAACATCTGGGGTATCTCAAACAAAAAGAACGGAACCAATACAAACAGGATTGTGGTATTTCAAAAATAATCAGAAACAGATGCAAATTCAAAAAATATTTATTTCTCCTAAATTAATTTTCCTTTATGTCAAAAATCACAGATGTTGCAATATTTTTAACAGCATCAGTTGTTGTCTTTGTGATCTTGTTCTTTGCCGGATTTAGTATAATAAATCCGTCTCCTGATCCTGAAAATAGTCCGGATATTCAAAATGAAATGATGACCGGAATTTCGGATTTTCAGGGGTATGTGCAGGAAGGGTTCTATGAATTAAATGAAATTGCGTCTTCTGCCGCAGAAAGGATCTCCAAAACGGGCCTTGATGGTGAGGGCACGGAAAAAATACTTGAAGAATATATGAGCAAAAATCCATCCATCGTAACTATCGGGACTTTTGACGGGGCCGGTTACGTAAAGGCTATGGTGCCTGTGTCCCATCAGGAAATTGTCGGAAAGGATCTTGGAAACACACCTGTTGTATCCCTTATGAATTCCCGGAAAGTTCCCCTGATGACAGATCAGTTTGATCTTGCAGAAGGAGGAAAGGCGGCATCTATAAACTACCCGGTATTTACCGGTGATGACAGGTATGCAGGATTCGTAAGTCTTACATTTGATCCTGCAATCATGTTTGGTGATATTTTAAAGAAGAATTTTTATCAGGACGAATTTCAGTTCATGGCAGTTCAGAAAAACGGAGTGATCCTCTATGATGAAGACCCTGAAGAGATCGGAAAAAACACATTTAAAGATCCCATGTATGAGGATTACCCTGAAATATCCGGATTTGGAGAGCAATTTGCGGAGAAATGGTCAGGAAGGTATGTTTATCGTTTCACTGATCCAGGCTCCCTTAAAGAGGCGAAAAAAGAGGCATTCTGGACAACATGCGGTATTCATGGCACTGAATGGAGAATAATGATAATAAAGACTCTTTAATGCTTTAATCAGACGAATCCTCTGATCAACACATATCTTTTTTTTCCCCCGATATTCCCAATCGTATCTGAATCATTTTTATATCTGAATGTGCATCTATCTCTAAAAAAAGGAGTGAACTTTTAATGAACGCAGACATTTTATTTGAAAAAGCCCTGACCGAAGTTGATAAACTTGTAAATGCGGGAACAGTTCTTGGAGACCCTGTTGAAATTGGGGATATCATTGCAATTCCTGTTGCATCATTTGGCTTTGGGTTTGGTGCAGGATTCGGGGGAAGTGAGCAGGACGGCGGTGCAGGAGCTGGTGCAGGTGGCGGTGTGTCCCCTGTTGCCATGATAATTGTCGATAAAAATCTTAAAGGGCCTGAGCACATAAGGGTCATTCCTGTAAGAAAACCAGGGCCGATCACCGAGGCGATTAATGCAGTAGGAAATGAAATTCTGCCAAAGGTAATGGAAGTCATAAAGGAAAAAGAAGAGACAAAAAAATCAGAAGAAGAAAATATTCAGGAAAGCAAGTAAAAAAAAGTGGTGATTTGCCATCCTGCAATATATCCTTTATTTTTTAGTGCTGATTCTTGCAGTATTAATTCTTCATATAACCGTTCTGCCTGTCTATCTAAGAGGCAGGATAAAACCGGGGCTGAAGAATAATGCATACATATCATTAGCCTGGGGTATTTTAAGACTCCGTGCGGATATAAAGGATAACGAAACCTTTTCTGTTAAATTTATGGGATTTTCGGTGGTTGAAAAACCTGTTTCATCCTTAATTAAAAAAGGTGAGGAAAAGATAAAAGAGGAGAAACAAAAACCCGAAGCTCCACAGAAATCAAAAAAAACCGATATAAAGGTTATTTTTTCACTAAAATCAGATGTTTTAGATATTTTAAGACAGATTTCAATAAGCCGTCTTTACCTTCGTCTCCGGTTCGGCCTGGATGATGCGGCAGAGACAGGGATGATATACGGACTTTTAATGGCGGCAAAAGGTGTTTTATGCAGTGAAAAAAGGGTTGATATAGATGTATTTCCGGTTTTTGACGAATTTGCATTTGAGCCCGACTTTGAATTTGAAATCACGGTCAGGAGACTTTTTAGATTATTCCTTCCTGCATTCAGGATGTACCGTAAAATATCAAAATCATCCAAATCATCAAAAACCTCAGAAAAGAATCCGGCTGAGCTGAATAAAAGCATGGGTGCCCCGTTATGAAGACAGAAAAAAAACTTATCGGAGGAAGGCTGCTTAGTGTTGCCGGCATGAAAATAATGCCTGTTGTAAGTGCCGATATCTCTGTTTATGACAGTCTTGGTGGGAATTGCTCTGCAAAGCCGGTCGGCCTGATTATTACATCCGGCGATTTTGCATTTAAAATTTCACTTGAAAAAGAGGAAGGTTGGCTTGAGGATTTTTTGAGTCAGCAGTCTACTCGTGCCTCAGAGCCTCAATCGGATTAAGGTTTGCCGCCTTCCATGCCGGGTAAATCCCTGACAGAAGACTTGTTGCAATTCCAAATGCCATCCCGAAGGGTATGTACACGAGGGTTGAGGGTTCAAAGAGATATGAGGTCTCCTGAAGCATTACATAGATTGCGAGATATCCCCCGAGAAAACTGAACAAAGCACCGACCGCCGCTCCGAAGAATCCGAGAATCAGGGCTTCGTACAAAAACATCTTCATGACCTCGCTTTTCTGAGTCCCTATGCTTCTTATGATTCCAATCTCTTTGATTCTCTCTGTAACCGACATCATCTGAACATTGAATATCGAGACTCCTGCCACAATGAGTGATATTCCTCCGATTGCGGTTGTGAACATTGATATTTTGCCGAAGGTGTCAAGAATGGTCTCAAGAATCGCCTTTGTGTCAAATGCGTTTATGACATCATCCTTTCTGTTCATCTTCTTTTCAATTGCACTTTTTACAGAATCGATCTCGTTTATGTCCCTAACCTTGACAATGACCTGATCATAGTCTTCCTGGTCATATGCTGATTTGTAAAATTTGTCCTCGACAATAATGGCATAATCAGGATTTATATCGAATCCCATCCCCCGTTCCTTTAATATGCCGACTATTCTCAGCTTTTTATCGCCGAGTTTTATTTTGCTCCCTATTTTGAGGTCAAACTCATCTGCAATGCGGGTGCCTGCTATTGCTCCTGATGAACTTTTAAGCCACTGCCCTTCCTCGAGATCGAGCATAATGGGGATGTCGGTCGGTTTCATTCCGTAAACAGATGCAATTCCATCCTCTCCCCCGACTTCTATTGTGTCTGCGGTTGAGTATATCGGTATCACATCGTTTGGCCCGGCAGCGCTTTTGATGTCCTTTAGCATCCTTTCGGTTATTTTATCGTCGGTTGTGGCGCTTGCAGGTCCCTGTGAGACCCCGCCGTGCGGATATATCACAATTGAGTCGCCCACATCAGAGAGGGATTCCGAAACCGAGAGTACAAGACTGTTTCCAAGCATCCCCATAGCAGAAATTGCCGCAACGCCTATGACAATTCCTATGACTGCAAGCGATGATCTTAAGAGGTGGAGACGGACGCTTCTCTTTGCAAATTCAAAGAAGATACCTTTGATAAATTTCATTTTATCTCACCATCTGTTATCACTATTTTTTTGTTGGCATATTCTGCGATATCGGCATCATGTGTTACCATGATAACAGTCTTTCCCTGCCGGTTGAGTTCTGCCAAAAGATCCATCACCTGGCTTCCTGTCTTTGAGTCAAGGTTACCGGTAGGCTCGTCGCAGAGCATGATTTTCGGGTTGTTGATAAGTGCCCTTGCAATTGCAACCCTCTGCTGCTGTCCGCCGGAGAGTTCTGTTGGTTTGTGGTGCATTAGGTGATCTGTGAGCCCCACCCGTTCAAGCAGCTTTTCGCATCTTCCTTCATAGTCGCCGTGGCGGTATTTGAGAATATAGGGGTATTCGACATTTTCCTTGACTGTAAGAAGGGGAAGCAGATTGAACTGCTGGAAAATAAATCCGATATTGTCCCTCCGAAGACTTGTCAGCTCCTCATCTGTCAGATTCTTTATGTTTGTTCCGTCGATGAAGAGATCACCATCAGTCGGGACATCAAGAGAACCGATTAAATTAAGCATCGTTGATTTGCCTGACCCGGAAGGCCCCATTATAGCCAGAAAATCGCCGGGCATGACCTCAAGTGATACATGGTTTAAGGCAGTCACATCCCCGAACGGAAGAGAATAGATTTTTGATACGTCTTTAAGCTCGATTACCGGTGTCTGTGCGTTCAATCGGTCTAACCCCCAAAAAATATTATTTTCATGGAATTAATCCCTGATTTACTGTTTTTTCCATGAATAGTATATTGCACCGCCGACACTTGCGATAATTACCAGCACCAGTACAGCTATTCCAATCGGAAATCCTTCATCGGATGATGTGCTGTTTTTTGTGTTATCTGTTTTTTTTCCGGGAAGGTTGCTACCAAGACTGATGTCAACTGTCTTTGAGTACTGGTTTCCGTCCTCATCCTTGTAACTGATAACCAGAGGAACTGTGTTTTCACCGTCTGCCAGGAATGTAACATCAAAGCTTGAGAAGTCGTCAGGCTCAAGTTCGCCTATTACATACAGGCGGTTTGGCTCTGTCGGTACTGCAGGTTCTGCGGTTGTAACCACAACAGACTTTGCATTTTCCAGTCCTGCATTTGTCACGTCACCTGATATTTTGTATCCTGCCCCTTCAAAAACGACCTCGATATTGTTTACGACGGGGTCTGCGTTCTTCTTTCCGTCTTCAAGTGATACAGGAACTCTAAGCACTGATTCATGTGAGTTGATTCCGTTTCTGTATTCGGTAATGAATCTGATCTCACCGTTTTCAGCCGGTGTTACGTCAAAGCTGACTTCAGAACTTTGGTCGGATTCAAGCTCTCCGATAAAGCGGCTTGTTTGTGTAAAGGAGGCAGTTGTGCTCTCAGGTCTTACCACAATTCCGTTAATCGCGTTTTCACGGGGATTTCCAATGCTGATTGTGATTGTATCCTTCACGTCCTTTTGAAATGAATCCGGCTTTGTAACAAGTGATACTTCAAGGGGCGTGGACTCAACTTTTAGTGGAATCAGGTAGCTTAAACTGCCGCTGTTGCTGAATTCGATGTAGAATTTCGGGTAGTATATCGCATCTGACTTTTTTGCACGAACCGTGAATGTGAAGTCCTTTGAAACACCGGGACCGATTGCACCCACAGTTGCATATGCCTCACTGTTCAGGACATCAACGTCTTTTGAATATACTGTTGCCCTTTTGATATCAACACTCTGGGCGCCTGTATTTTTTATTGTGACCTTTATTGTGCCTGTATCGCCGGATATGAAAACCAATGGATCGGTCTCATATGACATGATTGATATCTGCGATGCAGGCGTGGCTGTGGTTTGCGCCAAAGCAGCAGGGACGATCAGTGCCGCTGCCAGAATCATCACAGCCATCATGGGGATTAATTTTTTCATATAGATTATCTCCGGTTTTTATCATGGAATTTACATCAGTAGTGTTCCAAGGATAAATAAAATGTACAGAATTACAGGGACTCCGACTGTTATTGCGGCATCTCTCATGCTGATTTTTCTGCACTCCTTAATTCCGAACAGCCATATGTTTGCGCTCCATAGTAAAAATACAATGCTGATTACAGATATTGCCGTAATCATAGGGCCGGATGATATCATCTCAACGTAAGCCTGTATCTGTTCAGGATTGGTTGTTGGTACAACCGTAATTGATGAAATGTGCATGTATGTAAGCACTGATGTGATAAGGCCTGAGATGATCTGCGGGATGTATCCGTAGGAGGTGATTGCAAGAGTTTTGTTAAAAGAGCCCGTTCCTTTGAAGAGGGCCGATATTCCGTGAAATATTGCTGCAAAAATTACCCATAATATGAATGTCATTATGATTGTAACAGCAAATGTTATGACTGAAATGACAGGCTTCATGAATTCCGCTTCCGGGGGCAGGAATGCACCTGTTATGGATGCGGATATAACTGCTGTAAGCGAAGCGATTACAGCCAGAATTAATATAATTACTATCGGGGCCTTCAGGCTGTCCTCCTGTTTGCAAAACGACTCAAAAAAATTCTTTGGTGATAAAAGAATATCTTTTACTGGAATCATGTCTTTTATTATCAACAGATTCTTTATATAAATTGTATGGATGCGTTTAATCCCCCCGTTGATTTATTTTAGTAAACACATACCCGATTCAGACTCAGGTTTTTGTTTTGAATGCCCGGAGAAATAGTTGTCCCTCTGGAAAAATTGTTCTGAATTTTAAAAATATATATTTAAGCCGGAGATTCATCCATCTCCAGGAATGTTGTTACAATCTGCCCGTATTCTTCCGGTGCATAGGATGAACCCACATGTGGAATGCCTTTGAACCTGACAAGCCATGAACCGTCAATTTTGTCTGCGATATCCACTGCAACCGACTGCGGGGTTATGTCGTCTGCTGTGCCTGTGATAAGCATGACATCATTTGTGATCCCTGAAAGACCGTCATAGCTGCCTTCGTACAGAAGGTTTGCGACAGCCTCTTTTTGCACTCCTTTTGGAGAATCAGGGTTTTCTGCCGCATCTTTCAAGAGTCCGTGCAGCTTCTCCGTTTCAGGAATGTTGGAACTGTATGCGGCAGAGGAGAGTACGGCTTTTCTCACTTTATCAGGGTGATCGATTAAAAGCCGCTGTGAGACTGTTGATCCCATTGAAACACCGTAGATATTCATCTTCTCATATCCAAGTGCAGTGATCAGATCTGCCGCATCGTCCGAGAGCTGTGATATGGTAAACTGTTCTTCAACATCAGTACTCTTTCCAATACCCCTGTGATCATACAGGAAAACATGATATTTCTCAGAAAGGATACCGATAAAAGTGGTATTCCAGTCTTCCATAACGCCGCCGAATCCGATAATCATAAGCAGCGGTTCTTTATTTTCCGTTCCGAATTCACGGTATGCAATAGTAACTCCGTTTACGTCACTGTACTGGACCTGTGAGTCGTCATATGAAACGGGTTGAAGGGTTGTCTCCTGGGTCTTGACGATTACAACATTCTTTTCTGTTGTGTCGGATGATGAGATGCAGCCGGCTGTAAAAATTATGCTGACTGCAAGCATCAGGGTAATTGCCGTGATTGCTGTTGCTTTCATATTATATCTCCCTTGTATCTTTTTTTTGATTAATGTGAAAAGTGGTTATTCTCAGGTTTTATATATTTTTATATAGGCCTGCCGGAGATATAAAACAGAATAAATGATTCTGAAATTAAAAAAGGATATCAGGTTTTTGAATATTGATATTTTTAAAGATTATTTTTCATCTGTTTCATTACAGCAAGCCTGAGAACTGATTCGGGTATCTCACGGTAAAAACCCTGCTGACATGAATCATTGTCACCGCCTCCACAGCCTGAGCATGCCATTCCGCAGTATTTCCGTGGGTCAGGGAGGGGTGTTATTTCTTCGAGTGAAAGACCGTTTATTGCCATAAGAGACTCTTCGAATCTCTCAGAAATTTTATCCGTTGTCTCCTGAAGTTTCAGTGAAAATCCTTTTCCCTCCGCAATTGTCTTTAAATCTTCGGTTACTTCCTTTACCGTCCTTCCCGTATCAGGGCATCTTAGTGGCGGCTGTGTGGGGTCGTCTTTGCATCTGAGCTGTATAAGAATCTCTTTCATATTGATATCACCGATATTTTATTTTCTGAATGTCTCGTCAATCCAGCCTGATATGTCATCCCTTACGTTTCTAAACCCTTTTGTGATCTCATCCTTGTTTCCGCTGAAAACATACGGATCTGAAAAGACCTTTCTGATAAAATTCTCTGTTTTTGGGAATTCAACTGATTCACGTTCGCAGTCGCACATTAATACAACTGTGTCAAACACTTTGCCGTTAAATTCAGAGATATTTTTTGTTTTTTTATCCGAGATATCAATCCCTGACTCTTTTAAAACACTGATTGTGATTTTGTTAATCTCTTCTGACGGGTTTACTCCCGCACTAAAAGCCTGATATTTATTGCCGTAGCGGTTATTCAAAAACGCCTCGGCCATTTGTGATCTGCCGGCGTTATGGTTGCAGATGAAGAGAATATCCTTTTTTTCCGTCATTTTTACCTTACATCCGGATATTTTTTTATGTTATTTTAATTTGTTTTTTTAACTGAAGTAAATGTTTATCCAGTCAGAAAGACTCTCGCGAAGCATCCTGAATCCTGAAAGTCCGTCATCTCCAAAACCGGCCGGCACATTTACATAGTGTATCACCGTCTGTTTTGACTCCGGAAGGTAATGGGCAGACATGTGTGCATTTTCACATAAAAAGACAATATAATCAAACTTTTTATCAGAAACCATTCCGAGTGTCTGAGGTTTGTGCTCTTTTATATCGATTCCCGATTCAGCCAGAACGGCAACTGCCCTTTTGTCAGTCTCGCCCAGGTAAAGACCTGCACTAAATGACTCATATCTGTCACCGTACAGGTTTTTTAGTATCCCTTCAGCCATCGGGGATCGTGCGGAATTGTATGTGCAGACAAACAAAACAGATTTTTTCAGGCTCTTCATGTTTACTGGAAAATGTTTGATTTCGGAGATTTCTCCTTTAATTTTCTCTGTTTTTTGTTCCATAATATGTATCCCGATATGATTGCAATTATCAGGATTAATACGGCGGCAGCCCCGTATTTTATGTCTATCAGGAAAAGCTGCCGGATATATTCTGTTCCGATTGCAATTGCGTAACATCCGAATAGTGAACCGGATACAACGGCAATGAAAATTTTTTGAGGAGTCATCCCGATTATTCTTCCAAGAATGGGTGTTGCAACCCCTCCTGTGCCCTGCATCGGAACCATCACAACTATGCCGAGGCCTATTGTTGAAAGCCTCTCAACCCATCGGTGTTTGTGGAAGAATGTCTCCCCGTGCTCCATGAATGATTTCATGAATCTGTCTCCGAGAACCGGTATCTTAAGCGCCAGATCAAAGTTGAGCAGCATAAAGAGGGTTGAGAGTATGTCTGTAAGTGCAAGCGAGAATGCAAGAATCCACCATGGAATGCCGAGTGATATCCCGATTGGTATGACGGATTCCTTCCCTGCGGGGGGAATGAAGTATATGAACATCATCCCCATGAGTGCAACATATACCTCATAGGGGAGTGCTGCATACATCAGGAGGCAATATCCACCGAGTAAAAGGAAGGGAACTGTCAGTTTAAAAAGAAGCATTCCTGCATGTGACATATTACCCAAACATATGGGGGATGCTCCTTCCATTTCTTAGAAGTGGTAATTAAATGTAGATAAATTGCTATCCTTAATGTGGCAGAAGAGTCTGTTGACAAGAGTAAAAGATGATATTGAATGCCTGTATGTTCGGGATTTTTCATTCATTTCCGAAAGTATAAAGGCAGTTTGTTGTATCTATGTAAAATCTCTTTTTAGTCATTATTATCTGTTATTTAAAACAGCTTTTCGCTGATTTCAGATGAAATTTAAAAAATACAGGTGAGAAATTATCTCAGGGTGATTATTTCTTCTTTTTTATGGGGATGCTTCTTAGTTTTCTGGAGCTTTTTCTTCTGTAAAAATATACTGCGGCCGCTATTGCTATAACCAAAAGGACAACTGCCACTGCAGCCATGAGATCTGTTTTGAAGAGCATTATCACATATTCAAAACCGAGGGCAATCAGGTATGATCCAAGGAATGCACCGATTGCTATTGAGAAAAAAACTTTCATTTTTGGCATTCCAAGCATTCGCCCGACAAGAGTGCCACCGACACCCCCTGACCCCTGGAAAGGCACCATTACAAAGACAACAAGTCCTGCCTCGGAGAGCCGTTCAATCCATGGACGTTTTTTAAAGAAAGCCTCTCCGCTGTCCATAAATCCACTGATCCAGGGGCCGAGGAATGGGATTTTTGTTGCCAGATCAAAGTTCAGGGCCATGAAAAGACCTGCACATACGTCCATCATTGCAGTCGATGAAGCGATTATCCACCACGGTATGCCAAGTGCAATCCCGAGGGGAATTACCGACTCCTTTCCTGCCGGAGGGATGAGGTTTATGACCATTAAACCCATCAGCTTTTCAAACATCCCGAAAGGGAGTGCCACAAAAAGCATTGAAAAGTATGCTCCGCCGAGTATGAAGGGTGCTGAAAGGTTTAATAAAAGTTTTTTCCCCGGTGAAAGACCTTCAAAAAATCCGGTAATTTTGGAAGTAATGTCTGCCATCAGGAATCCTGAAAAAAATATGTATTCAGAGTTCGCCTATACGGCGGACTGCCTCTTTTAATGTGTTCATGTCAGCAGCGTATGAGATGCGTATCCAGCCGGGTGCATTGAATGCAGTACCCGGAGTTGTTGCGACATGGCCCTCATCAAGCCACTTCGCACTCACTGCCATATCATCACCGTCAATGTTGACAAATGCATAGAACGCACCGTCTGCAGGTGCTGTTTTGTACCCTATGTCGTTTAACGCACCAATCAGGTATCTGCGACGTTTGTCAAACTCCTGCCTCATATCCTCAACACAGGACTGGTCACCCCTCAGTGCCTCAACCGCACCCCACATCGCAAATGTTGCGGGGTGGCTTATTGTGTGCTGCTGAACCTTTGTCATTTGCTTTAATATCGGCAGGGGAGCTGCTGCATAGCCTATTCTCCACCCTGTCATTGCATATGCCTTTGAGAATCCGTTGACAGTGATTGTTCTCTCGTGCATGTCGCCTAGGGATGCAATCGAGATGTGCTCTTTGTCATAGATGAGCTTCTCATAGATCTCATCAGAGAGGGCTATTAGGTCATTGTCCTCACAGACATCCTTTAGCAAACGCAGTGATTCCATTCCGAGAACAGATCCTGTCGGGTTTGACGGGGTGTTGAAGACAATCATCTTGGTTTTGCTGTTGATCTTTTCAAGAACCGAGTCGTCAACCTGAAAATCGCTCTGTCTCAGGGAATGGTGCACGGGGTTTCCGTCGGCGATTTTTACTGCCGGTTCATAGCTGACCCATGACGGATCAAGGATTAAGACCTCATCTCCGGGATTTACGCAGGCCTCCATTGCCTCGTAGATTGTGTCCTTGGCACCGCATGATACGATAATCTCAGCAGCGGAGGTTTCTATTGAATTCTCAGCCTTCAGCTTGTCTGCTATCGCTTCCCTGAGTTCCAGAAGTCCCTGACTTGCTTCGTAGTGGGTTTTTCCTTCCAAAAGAGCCCTGATACATGCATCTGTAATATGTTTTGGTGTGTCAAAGTCCGGCTCCCCTATGGAGAGGGATATGACATCAGTCCCTTCGGCCTTCATCCGTCTTGCCTTGTCGGTAATCTCGATTGTGGCCGAGGGTGGTATTCCTGATATTTTTAAAGAGAGGCTCTTCATTCCAATCTTTTAACGAGTTTTACAGCAGATTCGACAGCACGCTTTGCATAGTCAATTCTCTGGGTCGCTTCAAGGCGTGTCATGCCGGGCCCTGAGATGCCGAGTGTTACAGGTTTGTCAAACTCAAGTGAGAGGTCGATAATTTTCCTTGCCGCATGCTGGACAACGACTTCATCATGCTGGGTTGCACCCTCGATTACACATCCGATTGTAACGACTGCGTCGACTTTTCCGTCTTTTAGCATCTTTTTGATTGCAAGCGGCATGTCGTAAGCGCCGGGGACGTAGATTCTCTCGGTTACTTCTGCTCCGAGGAATTTTGCGTGTTCTTCTCCTTCGATTTCCATCATATAGGTTAAGTCGCGGTTAAATTCTGCGACAACGAATCCGAGTTTTATTGCCATAGTTTATCTCCTCTTAAAAATTGTCTGTAATTGTATTATCTTTTATTGGTGATAATTGCTGATAAAAAAAGTGATGCTAAAATGATATTGTAAAAATATATATTTTTCAGTATCTTGCAGGCCCGGCGTCCTCAAAGCCCTGCCTTTGTCCCGTGCCTGCCATTTTTACAAGTTCATCGGGGCGGAGAATCAGCCTGACAGCATTTTCGGCATGCTCGCGTGTTCTCTGTTCCGCAAGCCATGCAAGTTCGGCGCCGTCCTTTGCCTCATCCTCATGGACGAACACTTCAATTATGTGGGTGTTTGTCATAAGCTGGGCTTTAATGAGTCCCTGTGATGCCTCGTGTGCACACATCTTGTCCTTCTCAACACCGCCGGGCATCCCGAGTGCCATTACTATATCACAGCCGCGTTCCTCAATGAGCTTTTTGGCCGCGACAGGCAGGTCTTTCACACCCGGCACTGTGTACCTCTCTATTGAAACACTTGCATGTCGTCTCAGTTCGTCTGTTGCAATTGCCCCCATATTTACACGGGCAAATGTTGTGTCAGCCACCCCGATCTTCATAGGATAAATGTCTCCTTTTATACTTTCAATACTTCCGCTGCGGCCTGAACACCACATCCGGCAGGCTCATAGCCCTGTTCCTTCAATGTTCTCTGAACGGCTGACAAAACTGCCAGGATTTCAGGTGCGCCTGTTGCACCCATTGTGCCGATTCTGAATATCTTACCTTTCAGGTGGTCCTGACCGCCGGAGAACTCTATGCCCATCTTCTTCACAGCGCCGCGGAATTTGGAGTCATCTATTCCTTCAGGATAGCATATTCCGGTTGCGGTGTTTGAGTATGAGTGGAATTTGTCGGTCTTTGCGAAAAGGTCAAGTCCCCAGACTTCTGCGGCTTTTCTGACAGCAGCAGCCATATTTCTGTGGCGTTCAATCCTGTTTTCAAGTCCTTCCTCTTCAATAATGTTGCATGCTTCCCTTAATGCAAAGAAGAGCGGAATTGCCGGAGTGTATGGTGTCTGGCTCTTTGCAGCGCTCTTTTTGTATGATGCAAGATCAAGGTAGAATGGTTTCCATTCAGCGATGTTCTCCCAGGCCCTTTCTGAAACAGAGACTGCTGCAAGTCCTGCCGGTGCTGCAAGGCATTTTTGTGACCCGACAATTGCAACGTCAGCGCCCCACTTGTCTGCCTGTACCTCATCGCCTGCGATTGAGGTGATTCCGTCCATTATAAAGAGTGCATCATGCTTTTTGCAGAGCCTTCCCACTTCTTCTGCCGGGTTTTTGATTGCGGCGGATGTCTCGTTGTGGACGAGGGTTACAACCTCAGCGCCGTTTTCAAGTTCCGCTTCAAGCTGCTCAAGTGGCAGGGGTGTTCCCCATTCTGATGCAAGTTCGACTGTTTCGCCTGCATACATTTTGCTTATTTTGTATAGACGGTCACCGAACTTTCCGTTTACAAGGGATGCAACCTTTTTGCCAGGGCAGAAGTTTGCAACGGCGGCTTCCATTCCCGCACTGCCTGAACCGGACAGAATGAGCATGTCGTTTTCTGTTCCAAACATAGGTTTGAGCATCCTTGTGATGTCGTCAAAGCACTCTGCAAATTCCGCTCCTCTGTGGTTGATCGCCTGTCTTGACATTGCCAGTCTGACCCTCTGCGGCATCGGGACAGGACCTGGCATCATAAGAAGTGTTTCGTCCTGCATAAAAATCAGTTCTTACTATTTTTCCCCATAAGGAATTTAGTTTATCTGTTATGTTGCGGGTGTGCTATTATAAAAAAAGTAAAAATAGTAAAAAACCGGAGGTTTTTTCCGAGGGATTTTAAATCTCCAGGATAAGAATTACAGGGTTTAATAATAGGGGGTTTTTCTTTTTTAGAAAAGTCCTGTAAGTGAATCCCAGTTTTCAGTAATGAATTTTAACAGCATTATTGCAAATCCAAGCCAGTCAAACATAATTTTTCATCTCCAAAATATTCTGTCGTTTTTGTCTGTATCAAAGGCCCTGGTTTTATCCCTTATGATACAACAGTTGAAAATTATATTTTATTATTTAAAATGGTTTTCAATTTTTTTAAAGTGTGAAAAAATATTCACTGCAATCATCATTTTAATGCAGGATATTTTGAGGAATGCCGGTTTTCATAATCATAACCGGGCAGACGGAAATAAAATCACCGGGATTCTAAAATAATAAATTCCATCGGGATGAATACTAACAGCATGAGTGATGTTGCATTAATTGCAGGTTCTGCATCTGATGAACATATTGTAAAGAAGGCATCAGCAGTCCTTGATGAGAGCGGGATCAGCTACGAATACAAAGTAATCTCGGCGCACAGAAACCCTGATGAGCTTGATGAGTTTGTAAAGACAACCGATGCAAAGGTATTCATCTGCATCGCAGGGCTTTCAGCCGCCCTTCCGGGTGTCGTTGCCTCAAAAACGGAAAAACCTGTCATTGGCGTTCCTGTTTCAGGCACACTCGGAGGACTTGATGCACTGCTCTCGATTGTCCAGATGCCGCGTGGTGTCCCTGTCGCATGTGTCGGTGTTGACAACGGTGCAAACGCCGCACACCTTGCCATAAGAATGCTGAATATCAGCTGAAAATAAAAAAAATTAAAATCCTGTTTTTACAACAGACTTTCCCTTACAATCTTTACAGCACAGAGATCGCCGCACATCGAACATGTCTCTATGTCGCCGTCACGTTCGTGTATCTTTTTTGCGTGTTCGCCATACGTTGCAATCTCAAACTGGCGTTTCCAGTCAAGATCGCGGCGTGCCTCTGCCATATCGGCTTCCCCGGTCTCAAACCAGGCATCCTTCATTCTGACGGTGTCCCCGACATGTGCCGCAAGCTTTGCAACCCTTGTTCCCTCTCTGATGTCAGAAACGTCAGGGAGTGCAAGATGCTCGGACGGTGATACCATACAGAGGAAGTCTGCTCCGTTCATCGCGGCAATAGATCCGCCGATTGCGCCTGAAACGTGATCGTATCCGGGGAAAATGTCGGTAACAAGCGGACCTAACAGATAAAGCGGTGCATTATTGGTAACCTCTTTTATCGTCCTCACGTTATAGGCGATCTGGTCAACGGGAATATGTCCCGGCCCTTCAATCATCCTCTGGACTCCTGCGTCAAGTGCTCTTTTGGCAAGCTCTCCGAGGTTTATGTATTCAACAGTCTTTGCACGTTTTACTGCGTCAACCATTGCCCCGGGGCGCATTCCGTCGCCTAAGGATATGACGACGTCATACTCCGCAAGAATCTCAAGCAGGTAGTCGTATTCTGAAAATAACGGGTTCTCCTCTCCGGATGATGCGATCATTGCGGTATGGAAGGCACCGCCTCTTGATACAACACCCATAACCCTCGGGTCTTCCCTTAGGGAGTGAAGCGTTGCCTTGTTGACTCCGCAGTGGAGTGTCAGGAAATCAACACCCTGTTTGCAGTGGTCACGGATTACGTTGAAAAGTATGTCGGCACTGATATCAAGTGCACTGCCCGCACGGCGGACTGCCTCGTAAATCGGAACAGTTCCTATTGTTGTGTCAAGTCCGAGAATCTGCTTTCTGATAGCTTCAAGGTCGCCGCCTGTGGAGAGATCCATAATGGCGTCTGCTCCTTCGGAAATGGCGCATTCTGCCTTGAGCATTTCAAGTTCCGGATCGCACCTTGCACCTGATGTGCCTATGTTGACGTTCACCCTTACAGGACAGCCTTCTCCGATTGAACAGAGTTTATGTTCACGAAGAGGGTTGGCAGGAATGACAGCCCTTCCCCTGGCAATATTTTGTGCAAGCTTTGATGCATCGGTTCCATCGCTTTTTGCAGCGGAAATTACAGTTTCAGGAATGCCGGATTTGCACTTCCCGATGAGAGTCTGCATGGATATGATTTTGTCCTGTGACTAAAAATTACTATTTAATGTCTGTTCACTGGATAAGAGGAGAGGGGTATTTTGCAAACTCCTATGTTTTCGGGTCGGTTTTGGTGGATGCCGGAGTTTCTCCGGTAGCTCTCAAACCTTTCAGGGATGATATTGACACCATCATACTCACACACTGTCATTACGATCATATAGCACGCGTAAAGGAGATCTCACATTTGTGCGAAGCAAAGGTATGCATCCATAAGGATGATGCGGGCGGACTTGTTGATGAAACTCCCAGTCTTGCCCTGATGTTCGGGGAAAGAAGTCCGGGAATAGTTCCTGACAGGATGCTCTCTGACGGGGATATAATAAAGGATCTTCTGGTTATTCACACGCCCGGTCATACTCCTGGCGGTATATGTTTGTATAACAAAGAAGAGAAGTTTTTAATCTCCGGGGACACAGTGTTTTCAGACGGTGGATACGGACGGTTTGACTTCCCCGGCGGAAATGCTGATAAATTAAAGGCTTCCATAAAGCGCCTTTCATCTCTTGACGTAAAGGCTCTTTATCCCGGACATGGTGATCCGATGAGTTCTGGAGGAAGTGAAAATATCGGCATGGCACTTTCGATGATTGAAATGTCCTCATATTAATGAGTATCAGGGTTTAGGCGCCGGTTTATATTTCAATACTTTATTTTTCATCTCATTCAAATTATGTTTCTATAATAAATATCTTATAAGAGCAGATCAAGTTTAAACTTATGAAAGTTCTGGGTATTTCAGGCAGCATGAGGAAGGACGGAAACACGGCGGCACTTGTCAGGAAGATAGTTGATTATGTTGACACCGAGGGCTGTGACGAATTTGAAACCGAATTTATCTCCCTTGCCGGCAAAAAAATAAATCCCTGTATGGGATGTGAGAAATGCAGGGAAGCAAAATGGTGTGTGCAAAAGGATGACTGGACAGAAGTTGCCAACAAAATCGTGAACTGTGATGTACTGGTCTTTGGGTCGCCCACATACTTCTATGACGTAAACGGACAGACCAAAAATCTCATTGACAGAACGTATTCACTGTATCATGACCGAAAACTCAATGGAAAATATTCTGTTGTGGTATCTGTATGTGCGGATCGTGGCTGTGAGAGGACTCTGGAGAGCCTGGAGGGTTTTGTCAACACGCACGGATTTTCCTATCTCGGCTATGTTTCCGGCAGAGGATTTAAGGAAGGTGAGGTTTTAAATGATCTTCATGCACAAAAAAAGTGCACGGAAGTTGCAGAGAAGATACTAAAGCTTGTCAGCAACACACATCGTGATTCAAAGAAGTCAGAATAGTTTCAAAAATTGTTTATATTTTAAAAAATAACTTCTTTTCATTCTTGAATCCTTCCAAAAAAATATACATTTTCATTTAATAAACAGATTAATTCAATGCCGGAGGGGAAAATGGCGCAGGTAAATATTATAAAATATCGTGAGACAGGGGATGGAATATTATACCCGTCTGAGTATTCAATATCGTTTGATTCAATAAAGCCTGATGATTTAAAGGGGGTTTTTTCAAGCTATAATATATTATATGTCGAGCCGCTAAAAAACGGTGTACACGTATCAATACCTGAGGATTCACATCTTTTAGAGACTGTTCTTCAGGAAATGGAACAGATGTTTGAATGGGCGCGCCACATTGAGCCCATTGAACACGGCAAAATAACGGATGAATTGGATCAGGAAAAATTAGATCAGGAAAAGGAGCCTGAGAATTTATTTTTGGGTATCTCAAAGGATGCTCTGCCCTCCGGGGTTCCTGCAACAGGTGCAGGGCCTGAAGAAATACCTGATATAATACCTGGTCTGTTAGAATCAGAAGCCGGAGTAACAGTTTCTGATGTTTCTTTTGTATCCAAAATGCCTTCCAAATCCTCTGTTCCTGAAGTTTCTGGAAAATCTCCTGTTTCAAAAGATTTATTGGAGGTTTGCGACCTTGATCTCGAAAGCCCTGATGATTCTGTGGTCTCTGAAATCACTTCCGAATCTTTAGATCTGGCTGAAGATCTGGAACTTTCTGATTTGGATTTATCGGATTCTGCCCTTTTGGTTTCTGAATCCGAAAAATCTGATGTTGGTGAGGTTTTAGAAGATTCTTTTGTATCAGAAGATTCAATGGAAGTTTCTGGTCTTGATCTCGAAAGCCTTGATGATTCTTTGGTCTCTGAAATCTCTTCTGAATCTTTAGATCTGGCTGAAGATCTGGAACTTTCTGATTTGGATTTATCGGATTCTGCCCTTTTGGTTTCTGAATCCGAAAAACCTGATGTTGGTGAGGTTTTAGAAGATTCTTTTGTATCAGAAGATTCAATGGAAGTTTCCGGTCTTGATCTCGAAAGCCTTGATGATTCTTTGGTCTCTGAAATCCCTTCTGAATCTTTAGATCTGGCTGAAGATCTGGAACTTTCTGATTTGGATTTATCGGATTCTGCCCTTTTGGTTTCTGAATCCGAAAAATCTGATGTTGGTGAGGTTTTAGAAGATTCTTTTGTATCAGAAGATTCAATGGAAGTTTCCGGTCTTGATCTCGAAAGCCTTGATGATTCTTTGGTCTCTGAAATCCCTTCTGAATCTTTAGATCTGGCTGAAGATCTGGAACTTTCTGATTTGGATTTATCGGATTCTGCCCTTTTGGTTTCTGAATCCGAAAAATCTGATGTTGGTGAGGTTTTAGAAGATTCTTTTGTATCAGAAGATTCAATGGAAGTTTCCGGTCTTGATCTCGAAAGCCTTGATGATTCTTTGGTCTCTGAAATCTCTTCTGAATCTTTAGATCTGGCTGAAGATCTGGAACTTTCTGATTTGGATTTATCGGATTCTGCCCTTTTGGTTTCTGAATCCGAAAAACCTGATGTTGGTGAGGTTTTAGAAGATTCTTTTGTATCAGAAGATTCAATGGAAGTTTCTGGTCTTGATCTCGAAAGCCTTGATGATTCTTTGGTCTCTGAAATCCCTTCTGAATCTTTAGATCTGGCTGAAGATCTGGAACTTTCTGATTTGGATTTATCGGATTCTGCCCTTTTGGTTTCTGAATCCGAAAAACCTGATGTTGGTGAGGTTTTAGAAGATTCTTTTGTATCAGAAGATTCAATGGAAGTTTCCGGTCTTGATCTCGAAAGCCCTGATGATTCTTTGGTCTCTGAAATCTCTTCAGCAGATGAGACGTTGGTATCCTCAGTGGCTGAGGAAATTCCCATATCAGAGAGGCTTTTTGCAGAAGGGCTAAAAGCCCTTGAATCCGGCAACACAGAAGAGGCAAAAGGCCTGTTTAAGGAAATACTGGTTAATGAACCTGAAAACAGGGATGTTCTCCTAAGGCTTTATGAGCTGAGCAAAGGTGAAGATCTTTTATATGACGCTTTGTATTACCTCGATGAACTTTTAAAAGCGGATTCTGAGAGTCCTGAACTTATGACCAAAAAAGCGGAAATACTTCTTGAAATGGAGCGTTATGATGAAGCTCTGTTTTCTTTTGAACAGGTAATTTCCATATCACCAAAAGATTCTGCCGCATCTCTTGGGAAGGGACATATACTAACCCTCCTTGGCAGATACAATGAAGCTCTTTCCTGTTTTGACGATCATAAAACCGCCATTGAAGGCAATATTGATATCATAATGGATTATGCTCTTGCAAAAGAGGGGGCAGGTCTTTTTGATGAGGCATTGGCGCTTTATGATGAGGTAATTTCGTCAGGCGGGGATACAGAAAAAGCCCTGCGTCATAAACTGGATATACTCTCAACATCCGGCAGGAATGCAGAGGCACTTTCATGCATGGAGAAGCTTTCCTTAATTGTTCCCGCGAGCTTTGAACTGTATGAATTAAAAGGTGACCTCTTCTCAAGATCAGGAATGTATGATGAGGCCATTCTCTCATATGACTCTGCCCTGAACCTGAAGAGCCGTGATGAGAAAATTCTTCAAAAGAAGGCAGAGGTTTTGGAAAATTCAGGCAGGGATGGTGAAGCCCTTTCTATTCTCGGCATACTTCTGGATGAAAATCCCCAAAATCCTGATCTGTGGCTCAAAAGAGGATTGCTAAATGAAAAAGCAGGAAATTATTCAAGATCCGCAGATGATTACGCCAGAGTACTCTCATATGAGCCCGACAATACAAAAGCACTTGTCAAACGTGCCATATCGCTCGTAAAAATTGAAAAACACGAAGATGCTCTTGAATGTTATGAGCGCCTTCTTGTAGGGAATCCTGATAATCATGCATTGTGGTATTCAAGAGGTCTTGTTCTTCGTACTCTTGGGCGTTATGATGATGCTCTTAGTGACTTTGAGAGAGCACTTCTGCTTTCGCCTGGTGACGTGGATGCACTGATTGAAAAAGCCCTGATTCTCAAAAATCTTGGAAGATACGGGGAAGCATTATCAGATCTTGAGGAAATTCTTGCAAAAGAGGGAAATTCAGGTTATCTGTGGTTTATGAAGGGTAAAATACTTGAGAAGACCGGTGATTTCAACGGTGCCCTTTCTGCCTTTGGCATGGCTGCAAAATACAGTCCTGATGATGTAAGCATACTTTTCTCAAAAGCATCACTGGAAGAGGCCGCAGGAAATATTGACGAGGCAATAGTTGATTACAAAAAGATTACAGCTCTTGAGCCACGTAACGAGGATGCACTGCTCTCCCTTGGTGGACTTTATGAGCGGATGGGCAGATCTGATGAGGCACTTTTTGCATACACAAAGATACTTGAAAAAATCCCCGGTATGCAGGAAGCCCTTCATGGAAAACTGAGAATTCTTCTATCAAAGGGGAGATATCAGGAAACCCTGCCTTTGTATGATATGCTGATTGTCCAGAATCCCAATGATGCCGGACTTATGGCAGACAAGGGAAGGGCATTAATGAAGCTGAAAAGAGCTGATGAAGCCGCTGTTCTTTTAAGGTCTGCTGTCAGGAAAGAGCCTGGGGACCGGTATATAACTCTTGATTTAATAGAAGTTCTCCATGATCTTGGTCTTTATGAAGAATCGGTTGAGTATTATGATAATCTGATTGTTTTGATGCCGGATGAGATCTCCCTTATGATATCAAAGGGAATTGCTCTAATGTCTGCGGAAAAATATGAGGATTCGGTTGCCTCCTTTTCGGATGCGTTAAAAACCAGGCCTGATGATGTAAGGGCTCTTTTGAACAAGGGTCTTGCTCTGCTTAAACTGGGTGACTCTGAGGGTGCTCTTGAATGTTATCTCAGAACAATAGATATTGATCCAAAATACGGAAAACTCTGGGCGGAGAGGGGCATTGATGCAACTTCATTTATCAGACAGGATCTCCTCTCCGGTGTTTCGCAGGGGTCAAAAATGAAACCGGAAAGTGCAGGGGATTATTCAAAAGATGTCAAATCCGAATCTTTTGTGGACGAATCCGGAACTGTTGTTTTTGACAAACCCTCGCCTGAGATGTTAAAAGATCCGGGATATCTCTACAGAAAAGGTCTTGCCCTCACCAAAAAAGGTTACTACGACTCTGCAATAAAGTGTTTCAGTCACGGATTTGCACTGGATAAAACCAATGCCAACATGATATTTTCACTTGGTCTGGTATATGGCAAAACAGGAAAATATGATCTTGCTCTTGAATGTTTTGAAAAGGCTCTCATTCTAAAGCCCGGGCATGAAGGAGCCCTCAAAGCCAAAAAAATGGCTTTAAAAAGACTTTTATGAAGATATCAAAAATATGATAATTAAAATACCCTGTTAATATTTTTCACAAAATCCTGACAGCTGTTTTAAAAATTATTTTCGCCAGGTTTTTTGTTTTAAAAATTTCAGAGAGACCTGTGGGGATTTTTTTATTTCCAGAACATCCACTTTGGCTTTTCAATGAGTTCAACGCCGCTTTTTTCTTCGGCTTCTTCATCTTCTTTTTTCTCTTCGAGTGCAGGAGTGCGTACTGCCGACTGAAGTGCAACACTGTGTGCCGCCGCCTGTGCCTGAAGATGGTCTATCATGTTGTTTAAGTCTGTTATCCTTTCGTCTTTTGATGACGCGATATTATCTGCGGCAGTGATGCTTAATGCCTCTATCCTGGAAATTTCTTCTTTTAGATCATCTATTCTGCCGTCTTTTTCATCGATGAGTCTGCTGTATGCATTCCTAAGTTCCCTCTCCATTTCAATTTCATCTTTTAGCCTTGAAATTTCCTCATCTTTGCCTGAGAGAATATCAGAATTATCCTCTGAAATTTCCAGGGTGGTTTTTGTTTCCGGTTTTGAATCAGGGGCTTTGTTCCCTGCCATGGCAGTTAGATATTCAGCGCAGGCTACTCTTATCCATTCCACTCTTTTTAGTCCAAGTGAAGCTGCGGAGGCATCGATCTCTGCTCCAAGTTCATCATCGATTGTAATTGTAATCCTCATATTCGTCTCCTTTTCTGATTTGGTATATGATTTGATTTTATCTTTGCCACATTATGAATTGGATGCGGCTTATTTGGTTTTTGTGATTTTAACATTGTTCTCGTTTTGTATGTTCGGATAAACCTGCCGGCGGTTTATGGTTGCATACTGACTATGAGAGTTCTTCGGAATACAGCTTTGAAACAACAGGTTCCTGTGTGGTGAATGAATAATCAGATTCCTATATGGCCTTACCTTTTATCTCATCGGCAATTTTTCTGTTGATTCTGATTGCCTGGCTGTCGGGTCTGAGGTCAAGGGCCATTTTAAAGCATGTGTCTGCTTCACTGTATCTCTTTAGTCCCAAAAGAGCAATGCCCTTGTTGTTAAGTGCTACCGGATTGTCGGGCTCAAGCGTCATTGCCCTGTCAAAGCTTCTTACCGCTTTTTCAAAATCTTTTGTCCTGAAGAGTGCTATGCCTCTTTTGAACCAGACTGTGGCAACCTTTTCGTCAATATCAAGTGCTTTGTCAAAACACGGGAGGGCTCTCTCATAGAGATCTGCCTCGATAAGGGATACTCCCTTGTTGTACCAGTAGCTTACGCCGACTTTCATTTCAGACTCCGCCTGCTTTCATTATATTTCCCGGATACCAGTATCTTTTTTTTTAATTTTTTTATATATACCTATATCTGTTCTTGTCTGATGAAAATATATCCTGTGTTTTGCTTATTGTGCGGCAGATAAACCGGTTCAATGTTTTTTGCGCGTAATTTTTGAATTTAACAACTGATGTTTCAAAAAAGTTTGAAAAAGAATCTTGTATTCTAACCGGATTAAAAAAATATTTGTTTTTGAAAGAGAATTATTTTTTGAAGTGTATATATGCTAATTGTATGTGCACATCATATTTGTTGTGCCCAACCGGGTGTAATCCTTAATTAATCTTAAAATTAAAATTGACAGGAATGCAGCGTATATTTCATGTGTTGCTGTATAAATACTTTTTTCATTTGCAATTCGTGGTAAATTAACAACCTTTATTGCAAATTCAACGAATCACTATTTCAAATACAATTTATGGATATTGTGGGTGAGTAAAAATGAGCATTGATATCATTAACAGTGTCCTGAAAAGGGCACTTGAAGGAGATACCTCATTACGTGTAGACGAGAACGAAATGCCGTCTGAAATGAAGGGTCTTGCAGCGACAATAAATGCAGTGATCGAAAAGCTTGAAATTGCCGGAGAATCTGAAATCTACGAAAAACGTCTGAAAGATTTCGTAAGTGAAAATCCTCAGGCCATAGCCGTACTTGCACCCGATAAATCCCGCCTTGATTTAAACGTGGAATATGAACGTGCATGGCGCGGTAGTTATGATGATCTCATGAGAAAGAAGCTCTATGATTTCAACATCAACATCACTGGTGGAGACGATTTCTATGCCTCTTTTGAGACAAAGAAAAAAGCTGTGACCGATATGGAAATCTCATGGGAAAACGGGGAGAAAACCTATCTGCGCCTTTTCCAGACTCCTATTCTCGATGAAAACGGCAATATTGACATCAACTATTACATCTATCAGGATCTCACAGAGCAGATGTCTGAAATCGAGAGAATCAACAGCCTTCAGAGGCGTGCGGATGCCTTTGTTGCAGAGAACCCGCAGGGAATTGCTGTACTTGCAAAAGACAAATCCCGCCTTGACTTAAATAAGGAATATGAGCGTGAATGGCGTGGAAGCTATGATGAGCTCATGAGAAAGAAGCTCTATGACTTTGATATCGAGATCACAGGTGGAGATGACTTCTATGCTTCATTTGAAACAAAGAGAAAAGCTGTAACTGATATGGAGATCTCATGGGACAGGGGAGAGAAAACCTATCTGCGTCTGTTCCAGACACCAATTCTTGATGAAAACGGCGAAATTGACGTCAACTATTACATCTATCAGGATTTAACAGCGGAAAAGGAGCTCAGCAACTACCTCCATGCGGAAGTTGACAAAGTATCAGATAACCTGAAAATGCTCTCCAGGGGAGATCTCGGATTTGATCTTGCGGTCGGCGAATCCAACCGTTATACAGAGGGTGCAAGAAAATTAATGCTTGATATTTCTGAGAGTCTCGGAGAGGCAAAGGTTGCGATTGAAAGACTTGTAAATGATTCGGAGATGCTTGCAGAAGCTGCAATTGATGGAAAACTGGATCTCAGGACTGACCTGACAAAGCATCAGGGGCACTTTAAGGATGTTGTCGGAGGTTTCAACCAGACTCTTGATATGATCTCTGCACCGTTAGATGAGGCAATGAGAGTCGCAAACTCCTATGCGAACAATGACTACACGGTACGCTTCTCTGATAAGCTGGTAGTTAAGGGTGAATTTGATAATTTCAAAAACTCTCTGAACAAACTCGGTGAACAGCTTGTCGTTGTTATCGGGGATGTCATAAAGGCTGTCGATCATGTAACTGTTGGCACTTCCGAGGCAAGCAAGGGATCTGACGAGGTTGCAAAAGCAACTGAGCAGGTTGCAATGACAAGTCAGAAATGTGCAGACCTGAGCAGAAATGTCCTGACTCAGATGGAGGATATCCAGAGGCAGATTTCGGATCTCTCCGCATCAAATGAGGAGATTGCCGCCACCTCACAGGATGTCCTGAAAAATGCCGAGAACATGACTGTTATAGGCAACAATGCGCAGGCTCTTGGAAATGATGCGAATCACAAGATGGAGTCTGTTGAAGACATCACGACAAAGAGTGTTGAGGAAATTAAAGAGCTTAACGACCAGATCAAGGAGATCAACAACATTGTCAAGATGATCAACGACATCACCGGACAGATCAACCTTCTCGCTCTCAATGCCGCAATCGAGGCTGCCCGTGCCGGAGAACACGGCAGAGGATTTGCAGTTGTTGCAGGTGAGGTTAAAAATCTTGCAGCCGATGCAAGAGGCGCAACAGATCATATCGAAAAAGTCATCGCTTCTATTCAGAAGAAGAGTGACAACACGGCAGAGGACATTCACAAGGCAAATGTCGAGGTCATCAGCGCTGTTGAAAGTGTGAATGCAACAATTGAGGGTCTAAATAATATTGTTCGCGAGTCACTTCAGGTATCAACCGATATGGGCGAGATTGCACGTGCGATTGAGGACCAGGCAAATATCGCAAACAATGTCGTAAGCTCGGCAGAACATGGAACAACCGAGACCGAAGCGAACCTGAGAGAAGTCGAAGAACTTGCCGCACTTGCAGAAGAGTCAAGCGCTTCAGTAGAGGAGATCGGCAGTGCCATACATGAGGTAAATGAGATGGCAGGCGTTCTCAGAAAGAATATGGACAATTTCAAGACAGAATGAATTTTTCAATAAATCCCCCCCAATAAATAACCAATCTTTTTTTTAGTCTTGTTTTTGACCTGTGAGCTACAAACAGATATGTGGCAAAATAAATGACTGTTACTCCCGAAAATTCTGATGATAAAATAACGACTGCAAAATATTATCTCCGGAAGTATTTCGGGTACTCTTCTTTTCATCCGTATCAGGAGGAGATTATAAGAAATATCCTTACAGGCAGGGATGTTTTTGCAGTCATCGCAACAGGAGGCGGGAAATCCATATGTTATCAGCTTCCGGCGGTTATGATGAAAGGCACTGCTGTTATAATATCGCCTCTTATTGCCTTAATGAAAGATCAGGTGGACGGTCTTTTGGCAAACGGAATACCTGCCGGGTGCCTCAACAGCACCCAGGACTATTCCGAATATCTGATGACTGTAAGCCGGCTTAAAAGCGGGAAACTTGATATTCTTTATGTATCTCCTGAAAAAGCGGTTACCCCTTCTTTCAGAGCTCTTTTAAAACAGTTCGATGTTTCCCTGTTTGCAGTTGACGAAGCCCACTGCATATCCCAGTGGGGACATGAATTCCGGCCGGAATACAGGAAGCTGAGCATACTTAAAAAAGAGTTTCCAAAAATACCGGTTATTGCTCTCACTGCAACGGCAACGTCGGTTGTAAGGGATGATATCTTAAAGCAGCTCAGGTTAAAGCTGCCATATACATATGTGGGGACTTTTTTCAGGGAAAATCTCCATTACCAGGTTCTTCCAAAAAAAGATGCCTTTGGACAGATTCTTGCCTATATAAAAGATCACCCGCGTGATTCGGGAATAATATACTGCAACAGCAGAAACAGTGCCGAATCACTTTCAAAAAAGCTGAACCTTGCCAATGTTCCGGCTCTTCCCTATCATGCAGGGCTTTCCAAAAAAATCCGTGAAAAGACTCAGGATAAATTCATAAAAGATGACATACCGGTGATTGTTGCAACCGTCGCATTCGGGATGGGAATAAACAAGCCTGATGTAAGATTCGTAATTCACTATGATCTCTCACAGAGTCCCGAGGCTTATTATCAGGAAACCGGACGTGCCGGGCGTGACGGAGGACGCGGCGACTGCATTCTCTTCTACAGCAGGGGCGACAGGGCAAAGATACAGTATTTCATTGATAAACTCGACAGCAGGACACTTCGGGGTGTTGCAGAGAAGAAACTTGAGGCGATGACTGAATACTGTGAAAGCAATTCGTGCCGTTTTAAAACCCTTCTCGAATATTTTGGTGAGACAAACAGTGATTTCAGATGCGGTGTATGTGACAACTGTATAAATCCACGTGAGCTTTTTGATGGCACAGAACCTGCAAAGACTGCCATTAAATGCATTGAAATGCTAAAACAGCCTTTTGGAATAGGTTATATTGCTGATATTTTGTGGGGTTCATCGTCTGCCCGGGTTAAGGAAAGAGGGCATGACAAACTTCCTCTGTACGGTAAGGGCAGAATGTACAAAAAGGATGAGTGGAATTCTTTTCTAAGAGAGATGGTCCATCTTGGATATCTTTCAAGGGAAGGAAGAAAATACCCTGTAATCGTATTAAATGAGACCAGTGCCGATGTGGTTTCAGGCAAAATTACTGTATATCTGACAAGGCCCAAAGGAGTAAAACCGGGATCGAAAAAAGCAGAGGCGGTTTATAATACAGCGCTTTATGAAACTCTCAAAAGACTCCGCAAGATTGTTGCCGAGAGTGAAAATATTCCTCCCTATCAGATATTTTCAGACGCCGTTCTTGCCGTGATGGCGGAAAAAATGCCCCTTACTCCTGCTGAGATGCTCTCGATAAAAGGTGTCGGCGAGTACAAGGTTGAAAAGTTCGGAGCAACTTTTCTAAGACGAATTAAGGATTTTCAAAAAATCCCCGTGAATCAGGAAAAGAACCAGGGAGTATTGGAAAAATCCCCAAAAAGCTCTGTTCAGACATATGATCTCTATTGCAGGGGATACACGGTGAAACAGATTGCAGAAGAGAGGAGTCTTACGGAAGATATTGTGTGCGTTCATCTTGAAGAGATGATAAAATCCGGTGCGGCAATTGATCTATCCGATCTTGTATCTTCCAAAAAACGTGATCTTGTATATTCAGTACTTTCTGATAACTTTGACATACCAGTAAGGGATATCAGAATTCTTCTGGGAGAAGCTGTTTCCTACAATGAGATTAGGCTTATAAAGGCATTTTGGGATAAGAAAAACCCGGGCAAAAACTGATTTTGTCAAAAAGAAGCCTAAAAAAATTATTGTGTCTTTTGGTTTAGGAGAGTTTATAGGGAGTTTTTGAATAAAAAATCTCCATAGTCATAATTTTTTGTAAATGTCAAATTTAAAAGTATTATTGTTACCTGTCAGGCTTTTGAAATCAGCTCTTTTATAGACCCTGTTGTTTTTGTCAGTGAGTGTGTCGTAGATATAGATCCCTTTTTCAGCCCTGAAAAATTTGTAAAGCGAATTTAATCCTTCTATGTCAGGCCTTATAAGCTCAAGGTTTAGCTTGTAGGTGTTTTTGGAGATCTCATCCCACCTGCCATGAAATGTCATATGGACTGTGAGGGTTTCAGCAGTCCACTCCTCATACTCAAATGTGTTGTCTTCTGCAAAATATATCCGTCTGAAATCTTTTTTGGACTCCCATGTCCAGTTTCCAAGTATCCCCGGATCATTGTCAAGATAAATTACAACTCTTTTATCTTCCGCCAGAGGAAAGTCAAAACTTGTGAGTGCAAGTCCGGCTATGAATCCAAAAGCTATTGCAGCGGCTGCAAAAGCAAAGTATCCAAATTTCTCTTTTGAATTCATATCAGATATCATTTAAATTTATCAAATAATATCTCTTCCTGTTGAAAAAAGTGGATGTATTTTTGGTTTTAGATTAGTTCATATTTGGTTGTTCTTTGTCTGAGCTCTCTTCCGATGTCTTTTACAATTCTTTCCATCTCGCCCGGGTCAAAGAAGTCTGAGTCCTCGCCGCCGGCCTCGGTTGAAACAGCATCACAGAACATTGTTCCCCCGAGATCGTTTCCGCCTGCCAGAAGGCCGAGCTGTGTAAATTTCTTTCCAACCTTTCCCCAGGGGATCTGAATGTTGTCAAAGTTATCCAGAAATAGTCGTGAAACCGCAAAGAGCAGAATATCGGTTCTGCCTGTGGCACCGGCGGGAGCAAGGCCTTTTTGGTATAGTTTTGTATTCATATGGAGGAAAGATAGAGGAACAAGCTCTGTAAACCCGTTCGTTTCATCCTGAATGTCACGGAGTATTGAAAGGTGTTTTATCCTGTCCTCCTCTGTTTCAACAGAGCCGTACATGATTGTGGATGTTGATTTTATGCCCATATTGTGAGCTTCCTTAATGATTCTGATCCACTCGGAAGTTGAGACTTTTGAGGGGCAGATTATTTTTCTGACATCATCGACAAGCATTTCAGCTGCCGTTCCCTGAAGTGTCCCAAGACCTGCGTCTTTAATCATTCTGATCACTTCTTCGGATGTAATATCGCTTTTTTTGGCGGCGTATGATATCTCATCAGGACTCATTGTGTGGATGTCGGCATCGGGAACTATATCACGGACCATTCTGATAATTTCACAATACCGTTCTGCATCAAAGTCTGGGTGAACACCTGAGAGGAAACAGATTTCCGTTACATTCCTTTCTTTTGCAATTTCAGCACTTTTTCTGAACTGATCATCACTGTAGATGTAGGCTTCAGGATCATTTTTGGGTTTACCAAATCCGCAGAAAGCACAAAGGTTTTTGCAGATATTTGTAACATGGATGTTTTGGTTTCTTACATAAGTTACACTGTTCCCCGCCTTTTTTTCACGCATCATGTCGGCGGCTTTCGCTATGTCCCATACCTTTCTGTCCTTTGTTTTCAGAAGGAAAACTGCTTCTTCAGGTTTCATCCTGTATCCTTCAAGGACATCTTTAAGGAGTGTATCAGTTCTGTCTGTCATTTTTTGCCCTCACGTCTTCTCAGGTAGATTTCATGCAGGATCATTATTAAAATCAGAATTATTGCAAATTCAAAGAGGTGGAGAGGTGCATAACCGATATATGGAATTGAAAACAGGGCTTTCCCGACAACCCATTCCGGTTTTACCGGTTTTATTGCCCCGACACTCTGGATACCGCTTAACTGGTCAGGGATCTGGTTGTTGTCACCCTTTGTGATATATCCGTTGTTTGGGTCCCCTTCATACCACCCGACAGCCCTGTGAATGATCGGGTGGACCTTATCGTCTCCGTTCGGGCGGTATATTATTACATCTCCAAAGACCTGGTTGCCCTGTCTGTCAGGGTATTCGTTGAATTTACCATAACCTGTTGCAATCCCTTCTTCCCATGTCTGAAGATCGCCGTATCTGTCAGGTGCAACAACAAAAACGAGATCGCCCACATTCATGTTAGGAACCATACTTTCGGATTCAATCGCAACAACCGCAGGCCATGTGCCTGAAAATACCACAAGCCCGAGTGCTATGATGCCTACTGCACAAAGCACCCAGACCATGTCGCGAACAAATCCTAATAAGGGCTCTTCTGTATCTAGAAATTTTCTTATAGGGCTTTTTTCCTCTTTTTTTGTTTTTTGTTTTGCACCTTTCATTTTTATCCTTAGGTTTTAGGTTTTGTTTTTTAGAATAGAAAGGTTTTGGAGTTATTGATTTTTTTTGCCTCTGTCTTTCAAAGGCAATAAATACCAAAGAGTACCAGAGAGATAAATCAGGAGTTTTGATAATGACAGATGAAAACCGGAGTGAGCTTAAGGGAAAGGTTCTCAGCTTAAAAGATCTTGTTGAGTACCAGGAAGGAACAGTTGCAAGCAGGATGGTTATAAACAATAAATCCGGAAGCATCACTATTTTTTCATTCGATGAGAATGAGGGCCTTTCAGAGCATACCGCACCTTTTGATGCGGTTGTGAGCATCCTTGACGGTGAGTGTGAGGTCTGGGTTGCCGGTGAGACTTTCGGGATGAAGGAAGGGGACAGCATAATATTTCCTGCAAATGTACCGCATGCACTCTCAGCGGTTACAAAGTTTAAGATGTCTCTGACCATGATTAAGGAATAAAACATAAAAATATATAGAAAAAATTTGAAAAGGGAGTATTTTATGGCAGAAAAAGACGGGGATTACTGCACAATCTGTGGAGGTGTTGTATCAGGGGATAGAGAAATCAGGCAGATTATGGTTGACGGAAAACCGGTCGGGATAAGCCGCCTGGATTTCATCATTGATGAAGTATTAAAGATTGGAGAGATGAGTGAACAGGATGCAAAAGAAGAGCTGATGAAAAGGGCATGTCAGTTTAATTACATTCCGACAAAGAAAAAGGAAAGTTATGCGGATGCATTGTTTTCTGAATATCTAAATAAAGCCTGATAAATATTTCAGGTTTCCCTTGCAGACAGGCTGTGCCACTCTGTAAATTTTATTATAAGGGTGTCTGAATAACCGGCTTAATGCAATTTTTTGGAATAGTTTTTTAAAACATAAACGGTCTGTATAGCTTATCGGAGTGTAAGTTTTATGCCTTCCTCAATCTTTCCAAGGGCGTACGGATTCATATATGCTGTAATAGTAATTTTTATTCTTGCATATTTATGGCACAGTAAAAAAATCACACGAAAAAATACGATACCTGTTCTTATTTTCTCAACTCTTCTCGGTTTTCTAATCTATTCACCTCTTGCCCCGCATAATTTTCAGAGTCTTCTTTTAAAGAGCACTGAGAGAATCGGTGCACCCCTTCTTGCAGCGGCTGTTGGGATGGGCATATTACTGGTGCTGACTTTTCTGTTTGGAAGGATATTCTGCGGGCATATCTGTCCTGTCGGGACAGTTCAGGAGCTTGTGTCTCTTTTGCCCGTGAAACAGTACGGAAGGAAATTAAAAAAAGAGACACTTGCCATAAGAAGCGTTGTTTTCGTAATCACGGTTGCAGCTGCCCTTTTGTATTCCTTTGGAGTCGTTGATCTGTTCGGGATAAATGACTTTTTCCACCTTACCATTACAACTGCATCGGGAATATTTGTCGCCGTTCTTTTGATCTCTGTATTTTTCTACCGCCCGTTCTGCCGGTTTATCTGTCCTTTTGGACTCATTCTTGCGATTGTGGCTGCTTTTAGCGTCTATAAAATCCGGCGGACTGATTACTGCACTGACTGCGGAAGGTGCGAAAAGGTCTGTCCTGTGGATGAGGTTAAATTTGGTGACAAAAGGGCGGAGTGCTTTATGTGCGGGAGGTGCATTGAAAAATGCGGGTATTCGGGTGCTATAAGGTACGGACGGGAGGATAAAAAATAAAGATTCTAAATCTTTTATGGATTTTTTAGATATTCAGGCGTTTTTTCTAATTTTTTTTGAACACATCATTTTGTAAACCAATTTTAATTAACTTTGCAAAAATATTAGATAAGAAATTTATGAGATTCCTTTGATATGATATAATATAATCCTGGTAAGAGCCCCAGCCTTTTGTTAATCTGATATGAGGATTGCATTTTGCCGGTTTTAGCATGGGATTTTGTGATTTTTATGGTCAGTCAGATAATTCTCAGAGAAATTGGATATGCATATGCGGTGATTTTAGTTCTCCTGCTTGCATATCTCTGGTACAGCAAAAAGATCACACGTAAACAGACAATTCCGGTTCTTGTTCTGACAACCATTGTTGGGTTTATAACACTTGCTCCTCTTGCCCCGCATAATTTCCAGAGCATGATTGTGAGCGGATTAAATCCTTCCCTGACAGTTGCGGCATGGGGACTGGCGATAATTTTTGTTCTGACTTTTTTGTTTGGCCGGATATTTTGCGGGCATTTATGCCCAGCAGGAGCGGTTCAGGAACTGGTTTATCTGATTCCCTGCAAAAAATTCGGAAGGACCCTGAAAAAAGAGACTATTGCAGTAAGGGTTGTTGTATTCTTTGGAATTCTTGCCGCTGCGTGGTTTTATTCGTTTAAAACTGTGAAGATGCTTGGAATAAGTGACTTTTTCCACCTGATTCTTACTACGGGGACAGTTATTTTCATTGCAATACTGATTGTATCGGTATTTTTCTACCGTCCTTTCTGCCGTCTGATTTGTCCGTACGGCACACTTCTGTTAATTCCTGCGGCTTTCAGCGTCTTTAAAATCAGAAGAACGGATTCATGTGTCAGCTGTCGGAACTGTGAGAGTGTCTGTCCCGTTGATGAGGCAAAACCGGATGACAAAAGGGCAGAGTGCTTCATGTGTGGCAGATGCCTTGAGAGTTGTAATAAATTTGATGCAATGAGTTATGGGAAGAAGTGATCCGTATTTATTCAATATTTAATCTAAAATCAGTCATACTAAACAAAACAACAAATTTTTATGAAAATCACATGGTGTTTTAGAAAATTATTGTCTGAAAAATAATTTAAAAGCACCCCTAAGGAAAAAGTCCCTCTAAAATTATCAGAATGTGTTTTTTTGATATTCTTTTTCACTTATGTTTGGGAATTTTATTTTCACAATTCATGGATAAAGAATATATCAGGGTAATCGCAATTCAAGGGATATGATTCCAAAAGTGGTGATACACAATTCACTAAGTCTTGACAATGCATTTACCGGCTTTGATATTGATCTTGAGACGCATTATGGTAAGCTTTTGGAATTTGAACCTGATGCCGTTTTAGCCGGTTCTGCCACTGCAAGATCTGGCATTGACAATTATCTGGATGAGATCCCAGTCGAAGAGGAATCAGATTTTATAAGACCTGTAAGAGATCCCTCTGACAGACGTCCGGTGGAAGTAATTGCGGACAGCAGGGGACAATTAAAAGACCTTTTGCACCTTTTCCGAAGGCTTGAATATGTAAAGGATGTAATCATCCTGGTTTCAAAAAAGACTCCGAAGGATTATCTTGAATATCTCCGGGAGAGGGATTATCCGTATATTGTATCCGGCAGCGATCATGTGGACATAAAGGGTGCTCTTGAAAGACTAAGGCAGGAATACGAAATAAAAATGATTGTTTCAGACGGAGGAGCACGTTTAAACAGCATATTAATCAGGGATAAACTTGCTGACGAAATCAGTCTTTTAGTAAACCCGTTGATTGCCGGAAATCGGGAAAGAAAATTTTTTGAGGGGATTGACTCAGGAGTAAATCTAAAACTTGTGGTTGTTGAGCAGGTGAAGAACGGCATCGTTCATCTTGTGTATAAGATATCCTATTGAACCGGCCAAAAATAAAAAAACAAAGCAACCCTCATAAACTTTTTTTATGCGTTCCCAAAGAATATGTTTTTATTTAAAAATAATTATTTAATCTTTTGTCGCCTAAAAGAGATTTTAAAGATTAAAAGAATGATATATGCCAATAATGCCTCCATTTTGATCGTTATTGCTGATATGGCTGAAAATAAAGGCTTTAATGGTTATAAAATCTCTTTGCTTGCTTAAAAATTCATATTGGTCTTATATAATGCATTAATTTCAAAAAGGCTCTTACAATGAAGATGTTTTCTGGATTGTTCTGATATGTCAGTTTTAAATTCATATTAATCTCTTCAAATCTGTGTTTTTTTAAAAATATCTGCGTTCAGGGACTTTTAAAAATAATATGTATTAAAAAGAAATATATAATATTGGATTAAAAAGTCAGATTGTCTTTTGTCGTTTAATTATGGAATTAGACGTTTATTTAGAGATTTTTAAGAGGTTGTGAAATTTTGAGTATTAAAAGAAAAAAAATTTATCTGATTCTGGTTGTTCTGTTTTTTGCTTTTGTTATCGCTGCGGGATGCACAGGTTCCGGGGATGAAAGTGCCGGAAAAATAAACAAGGATTCAGCATCCGGTGAAGAATTAAAAAAGGCTGTTCTGATTGCAATTCCTTATGATACCGAGCTTTCAAGTGCAAATGTTTTAAAAATTGTTCTCAGGGAGGCAGGATATGATATTGAGATAAAAACAGTTGATGTGGGTATTGCATGGCAGGGTCTGTCATCGGGCTCAGGAGACTTTTATGTAGGTGCATGGCTTCCTACCTGTCATGGTCAGTATCTCGAGAAATTCGGGGATGACATTGTTTTTGTCAGAAAAAATCTTGAGGGTACAAGATGTGGCCTGGCAGTTCCGGATTATGTAAAAGTGAACTCTATTGCAGAAATGAATGCAAACAAAGAGCTTTTTGACTCGGAAATTGTTGGTATAGAACCCGGTGCAGGGATCATGAAGGGAACAGAGGATGCGGTTGAGAGCTACAGTCTTGATTACAATCTGCTGACAGGCAGTGAAGTAGGTATGTGCACTGCACTAAAATCCGCCATTGACTCCGGTGAACCGATAGTTGTTACTGCATGGTCTCCTCACTGGATGTTTGTTAAATGGGATTTGAAGTACCTTGATGATCCTGAAAATGTCTATGGCGGTGAGGAATATATCGCTTCATATACCCGTAAAGGATTAAAAGAGGATATGCCTGACCTTTACTCGTTTATTGAAAGATTCCACTGGGAAACATCTGACATGGAGTCTATTATGCTTGACATGAATGAGGGAATGAGTGCTGAGGATGCCGCACAAAAATGGGTTGATAATAATCCTGAACTTGTAAATGAATGGCTTGATAAAACTTCCTGAATTAGCCTTTTCCAAATATTTTTTATTAAAATTTTTTTTTATGGGGGGTTTAATTAACCCCGTTTTGTTTAAAAAAATAAATCACCACAATGATTATTTAAAATCAGGTTATCTATTAGAAAAAAAGTAACATTTCGGGGGAGCTTTAGATCCTTTTTGATTTATTGGTTATCTAACTGAAATGAAAGGGTGCTTTTTTGATGAAACTGGTTGAAAAACTGAGAAAATGCCCGAAGAGAACCGGCATACTGACCGGACTTTTGATAATATTAGTTCTGCTGCCCTTCTGGTTTGATCTTGGTGCAAATTATCAGGAGCATCTTATTGATCTCGAAAAAAAAGATGCAGGAACTACTCTGGCAATTCACAGCAACTATTTCACTTATGCCTTAAATGAGCGCCTTGGCCTTATAGAAGCCCTTTATTCCTTTATAAAAACCAATCCCTCAAAAGAAAGACTGGATGCCGAGTTTGATCCGTTTGCATCCGGTATTTATAACAGTTTTAACGGTCTTCGAAACCTTGCGGCAAGTCCGGGGGGTATCAGGCATTATGTATATCCTCTTGAGGGGAATGAAGCGATAATAGACTATAATATTTTAAACGACGCACGTCCTGAAGTTATACGGCAGAATAAGGTATTGTTTGAAGGTCAGCCCACGGTTATACGCGGTCCGGTCCGGTTGATACAGGGTGGAGAGGGCGTTATCATAATAAAACCCATATTCCTCAACGGAACATATGAGAACGGAGATTTCTGGGGCTTTGTGGAAATCGTAATTAATATGCCTTCTATGTATGAGCTGAGCGGTATTCCGGGAGATACAAAATATGATTATGCAATAAAAAATGATGATTACGGTGTCTTTTATGGCAGTGAGGATGTATATCTGGATGAACCGGTTGTTCAGATGATGCAAATCGGATATGAACAGTGGGAGATTGCAATGATCCCAAAAGGCGGCTGGGTATCCCTTGTAAAGGACAGGGTGAACTGGTTTATGGGCATATACCTTCTTATAATCACTCTTTCCGGTGTCTTTGGTGGTTATGTAATATACACCCAGCTCGGGCTTGATGCTGCTGTTGACGAGAGGACATCGGAGTTGAAAAAAGCAAGGGAGGATCTGCTGTTTAAGGAGTCTGCCATTGCTTCATCGGTAAGTCCTGTTTTTCTCTCAGACAAAAACGGTAAAATATTCTATATGAATAATTCTGCAAGGAAGCTTTGGGGTTTTAAAGAGAGGGATATTGCCAATCTCTGCATTTCGGATATTTTTAGCATTTCTGATGATACCAAATGCCTGCCGGACCGGGTTTCTGAGAATAAAAGCTGGACAGGTGAGCTCGAGGGAATAAGGGCAGAGGGGGAACTGTTTCCTGTTTATGGTTCGATTTCGCCTGTTCTTGATTCATCAGGCGAGGTTGCGGGTCTGCACGGCTCATTCCTTGATATATCCAGGAGAAAGGCATTTGAAGAGGCCTTGCGTGAGAATGAATATAAATTTCGTGAAATCTTCAACAACGTAAATGATCTTATCTTCTTAAACAGGCTGAACGATGAAAATATCAAAAATCCGGGTTTTGTTGAGGTGAATGATATTGCCTGCCGGAAATTGGGATACAGCCGTCAGGAATTTCTGTCTATGAAACTTGCCGATGTTGTGCCTGAAAAACCCGGGTCGTCAGTTCCCCTGGTGATTGAAAGGCTGATTATTAAGCGTGAGGATTATTTTGAAGGGTGGCTGGCCGGGAAGGAAGGCATATTTATGCCCGTTTATGTTAGTGCCAGGATTATACGACTTGGAAATGATGATTACCTTCTCTCCTTCATGCGTGATATGACAGAAGAGAAAGCCTCAATGAAACGCGAGTTTGAGGCAATACGGCAGATTGAAGAGAATCTTGTTAAGATGGCGGCATTAAACGATGAGATCAGAAATCCGCTTGCGGTTATTGTCGGCTACACTGATCTCGAACAGGGTCCTTATACCGACAAAATCTTTGAACAGGCTGATGTAATTGACAAACTGATAAACAGGCTTGATCAGGCCTGGGTTGAGTCTGAGAAGATCAGGGAATTTATGAGGAAGTACTATAGAATTGAGGATGAGAAGAGGAACATGGATAAGAAGTAATCTTCACCCTTATGAGATTTGTATAGTGTTTAAATTCACTATAACTCGTCATGTATTATCCTGCGGAAAATCATTGTAACTGATGATGCAGGTTCTAAAACTTTTTTTCAGGTTAAATAGGAGATCTCAGCTCCTGCGGTACATTTCTCCGGGAAAATAACCAAATTTTCAAATGAAGAGCATGAAGTCCCTTTTGAAAATTCTGAACAGTGCATCAGACTGATCATTATCGGAAACGGAGTTAGGCAATCGTTATTCAGACTTATCCTTTCAAGAGGTATCAGTGTGTCGTTTTCCTGCAAAAAAATCCTGTAGTTGCCGCTTACGTAAGATCCTCCGCCGTGGTTACTGTCAGCCCTTATGGATACAGTATTGTTCTGACAGCCCAGATCCGTCAGATTTATTTTTTCCGTTTCACGAAGGAAATCCGCCGGCGAATATGACTGTCTGGTTGTAAATTTTGGCATTGGAGGTTTACCCTCTCTGCTGTAAATGGTGATCCTGTTCTGCCCGCTTGCTTCGCCTGCATTATAGGATACTGAATATCTGTAATCTTTGCCGTTTTTAAGAGCGTAAAAAAACATGAAAAGTGATTCAATGGTTCCGTCGGGGTTTTTGTGAAGTGAAAAACTTTCAATTGCAGCGGATGATTCTTCAAATCCGGCTTCTTTTGTTATTTTGGCCCAGTAGTCTGTGAGATCGCTGCTGTTGCCTGAAAGATATATTTTGTCTTCAACAGGGACAAAATAATGGACATTTCCTGTTGCGAGACTCCAGAGTGCTCCTCTGAAGATGAATGCCGTGATTATAATCAGGAATATTAAAATGACTGCAATTTCCGGTCTTTTGTTTTCTGATGGATCCATTTGTCCTGAGTTTCCTGTCTGTAAATATATATCATAGTTTGTATTCATCGATTATTTGCATGTTACCAAAATAATTTTAAAAAATTCCGCTTCAGGATTTTAACTTTTAATTCACTCTTCCTTTCATGTTTAAAATCAGCGGCCTTATCCACCTGTAATTCATTTTGTCAGTTGTGATAATCCATACGCTGATGAGTGATGTATGAGAAGAAATTTTAAGTCATAAAAGAAATACTATAATCCAGTTCTTGAGGACTCCTGTAGTGTAGCGGTCAATCATTCCGGCCTTTGGAGCCGGAAACGGCGGTTCGAATCCGCCCAGGGGTACCATTTTAATTAAAAAGTGTGGTTATTTTTGTTTTAAAGATCTGAAATGAAGTTTTTCTAAGAGATTTTGTTTACAGGAATATTCCAGTCACTCATAAATTATATTTAGTCAACATCTCATATTCGTTTTCATATATTAAAATGAATAGACTGAATGATTTTTTCTCATTTTCAGAAATTTCTGATTCGTATTTGTCAATTGCATCTTGAACAATTTCTCCTGTACTGGCTCTCATCTTTGCCAGAAATTCTGCAAAAATATAGTAATTATATATGTTTTCAGAAATTTTTCTGGACGTAATACTTATTTTCAATAAAGCATTTACAGCTTTTGATGTTGTATATTCAAGCTCTTTTTGAGCAGTTTTATGAGACACATTTGCAATTACATATTTTACAATTAATTCTGTTTTCTCAAGTTTCAAACCAGTAGTCATTTCATGAATATATGCGAATGCATTTGATACTAATGTGGGTACCTTGGAAAGATCCTTTTCATTGGTTGTTTTTTCATAGATCTCCAGAATTGATAATACTGCATTTGTTGTCCCTAATTCAAAACCCATCTTTCCAGATGATTCGCCAATATTTCGAAGCGCATTTATTACATCTGATGTTTCATCTTCAAGTCCTTCTTTGGCAGATATCTCCCCAATTATTTTGAGAATATATATTGCATTTGATGTTGCATCTTCATTTTCATTTTCTATAGATTTGATTGCGATATTTTCAAGTGCAAATACTACTTCTGATGCTGCTAATGTGAGGGTCTTCGCTATCGATAACATTCCAATCTTTCCAATTGAAAGTATTATTCTGTTTGTTACCTCTGCAAGACATAAGTATGTGGATTCGCTGATATTTTCAAGAGCAAGTAATAACTCTGCCGTTGAGTTTTTAAACTCTTTTTTTGCAGATTCCAGTCCAACAATGCGGATTGTAGTTATTACTTTTAATGTTGCATCTTTAAGACCCTTATCTGCGGATTTCACACCAATATTTTGAAGTACATCTGATAAGTTCGATATCGCGTCTTCAAATCCCCTCTCAGCTGCAAAAACTCCAAAATTTCCTGCCGTATGTGCGAGAAAACCTACAATTTCCTCATCATCATTATTGATGGCGGCAACAGCACACCTCTCAAGATAAGAGCAGAATATTTTAGATATTTCATTACTCCTGTTTTCACCGGCCTGATTCATTATAGCCTCAACGCGTTTTTCCACTGCATTAAGTCCGGCTCTTGTAGTGGTAATATCATATTTTGCGATTGCGGAATGAATTATATCAAAAACCGGTTGAAAAGGGCTTTTGTTCTCATTTAGGATATTAGATTCATTTATCTCATCTGCAAGTTTCTCAATTATTGTTTCAGGTTTCAGAAGTGAAATGGTGCTTAACATATAGGGAATCAATGCGAATACTGAAAAAACCCCTGAAACATATGCAAAATATACAAGTTCCTCAAAAGAGAGGCCTAAAAAAGCAGGACTGCTGTTTACAGTTCCATATGAAAAGACCCCAGTTCCGACAGAAATCTCATAAAACGATATTTCCAGTGACTTGAGGATGAAAAGCCCGTAACATATGAGAACAGCGTAAATGAAAAGAAGAATCCACATATCAGGATTCTTTTTCATTATGTCAATCACACGCGGTGAATATGAACCTGCACTCAGTTGGACTGCAACAAGTGTCAGGGTAATTACTATGGATATTATCGCTGCCTGCCCCTGAACGAGAGCACTTAACATGTATCTTGCGTTATCGATATTTGTTTGTGAAAAACCAGTGACTCCGAAGATAAGAAAAACCAGAGCGCCGACAAATACAAAAAGAACTGCATATTTCAATGAACAGGTCATCCATGATTTTAACAGGGAACGATAACCGGAAAAAAAGGCGGATATTTCATTTATATATTTATCCAGTTCGCCTTGTCCTGCTTCCATTATGTTTAATTTCGGGTTTTTAGTTAAATAATTTCTTTTTTATTTATCCGTAATGAAAATGTATTTTTAAGGTTTTTTTGAACATTACCTGCAAAAAATCCCCTATAAATATAATCAGAACTGAAAGAATTCGTAAAATCTCCTGGAATCCCCCGGTTACGTAAAAAAAGAGAAAAAAACCTAACAGGACGAAAAAATCTTAAGTATCTCATCCCGCTTTGGTGCAAGTGCCTTTGCAATCTCCGCCACATATCTACCTTGTGTCCGTGCACCTGAAAGCTCGTTTTCTGAAGGCATCCTCTCTCCTGCACTGCCTGTAATCGTTGATGCACCGTATGGTGAACACCCTGTAATCTCATCCATTTTTGACTGCCCTTCAAAAAGATACGGAAGGCCTGCAATAATCATCCCGTGGTGCTGAAGAGTGATCTGCGTTGTTAATATGGTTGACTCCTGTCCGCCGTGCTGTGTGGCAGAAGAGGTAAACACGGAACCCACCTTCCCAGTAAGGCCGCCTGTCTTCCACAGACCGCCTGTTGAATCCAGAAACTGCCTCATCTGCCCGCACATATTCCCAAACCGTGTCGGGGTTCCGAATATGACAGCATCTGCTCTGGAGAGTTCATCCCGTTTAATCTCGGGAATTTTTAAAAAATCCTCCTGAAATGCTTTTGCACCCGTCATAACCAAAACCTCTTCCGGCAGAGTCTCCGGCACCCTGTACATCCGCGGAGTGCACCCGGCATCCCGTATACCCTCACAAACAGCCTCGGCAAGTTTGTGCATATGCCCTGTCATCGAATAGTACACAACAAAAATTTTAGGACCCAAATCAGATATCCCCCGTCATTAGAAAATCCGATGTATCTGATAGTATATAGCATTGACCCGGAACTTTTGAAAACCTCAGATACGGCACAAAAATGGAAAATATGTATTATTTTATTCCGGTCCGACAACTTCGTCTACAAAAGAACTCATCTGGGCAAAAAGCATTGGATCAAGACCACCGTCAACTGCAAGAATAGCACCGCTGTCTTCAGTCTGACGGAGTCTGCTCACGGTCTGGTGAACAAACTTTGAAATCTTGTCAGACGGCAGATAAATCAGCATCGTGCTTATCGAATCCAAAAGTATGAAAGTCTTATCACCTTTTACCTGATTAATGCATTCCGATAGTGCAATTGAGAGTCCGGTCAGATCGGAAGGGCTTGCAGTGTATACATGATGTTCATCCTTTCCCGGATTTCCCCCGATAGAATATCTTGTGATGGAGTCGATGAAATAAATATTGTCATGGTCTATTCCGTTTTTGTTGTATATCTTTTCAAGCACTGTTGCCGGGAAATTGGTGGTTAACACGATTATATTATAGCCTGCCTCTTCTGCCTTTTGAATGATTTTTGTGTTGCTCGCCCTGACCTCACGTGGATCTGACAAATACAGAATTATGAGCGAATCGCCGTTAGCAGGAATCGAGAAATCCATGATTGAAAACACCTCTCACTTTGATAAAAATTCCATATATATATTCGGAATTCCCTTTTGTTTTTCAACAACCGCCGTATTCAGGTCTTTTAAATTTTCAATAACCTTCTCAGCGTTTGATGCCTGAACTGAAAGGAGCAACTTTGTCTCTTCAATGCCGATATCGCCCTTCTCTAAAAGTCTGCTAATATCATCAAGATTGTTTTTGATTATTTCAACCGGTTTTTTAAGCCTCAGTGCACTCTCCGTTACATATGCTAAAAGCTCTCTTTCCGTTTTTCTTTGCGGGGTTAGATCGTGAAGCATGAAGGAGGCACCTTTTATTATCTTTCTCTCGTCATATACCGGCTGTGCATTCATCAAAACCTCCATCTTTGTTCCGTCTTTTTTGAGAATTATTGTTTCATATCTTTCAAGAGCGATGCCGGAGACGATTTCCTCAAAAACTTTTTTGTATTCATCTTTCCTGTTTTCAGGCATCAGAATACCGATATCCTCTCCTAAAATCTCTTCTTCCGTATATCCAAAAAGAGCCGCTGCACTCTTATTCCAGAAATCGATTTTTCCATTCCCTGTTGCACTAAATATGGCATCAAGGGTGTTTTCAATGATCTCTCCCAAATGGGCTTTTCTGGCAGTTGTTTTGATTAAATCATCAATATCGGTAATAATGTGGATTGCACCGATAACATTCCCGTTTTCATCATTTATTGGATCAACAGCTACAAGGTACCATTTTTCATCCATTTTAAGCTTGTAGCTCTCTCTCTTTTTGGAGTCCATCGCTTTTACAAATGGACACCCTTCAATGAAAGCGGTTGTTTTGTGAACAATCTCATAACAGTGATGACTGTCAAGTATCTCTTCAACAGACATGCCGAGAAGTTTTGCCGAAGCTTCATTTGCAAGCAGTATTTCACCTTCATGTGTCAAAAGAAATACCGGGTCTTCAATTGCATTGTAGGTCATCTGCCATATTGTGTCGGGGCTTTGCCTCTGATTTTTTGCCCACTCCCTTAGTTCTTCAATACTTTTTGATAAAGTCATTATTTCACCATTCCAGTCAGGAAAATATATCGGGATTACTGGTTTTTTGAGGACATCGCTGACTCCTGCTGATATCCCACTCAAAAATGTCTGCTTATAATTTCAGCTTCTATATTCTGAATTGATTTTTGGTGTTAAAAACTGTTTTGTCAGTAACAATTTTCAAAATTAATAATTAGGCCTGATTAAAATGATATATTCATAAGTACTTATATCAGATAATATGGCAGACTGTTTATTGCATTATCAGGATAATATTTATGCCGGCTTTTGGTGAAGACAGAATAAAAATCTCTAATTCTGAGGATATGGAAGTTAAATGAAAATCAGTGACTTTCATCAGGAAATACCTGATGATACGCGTAGTTCGGGTTTTCTGCAGGTCTATATACTCGCTGCATATTTTTTGCTGGTCGGTATCCTTGCGGTTTTTGCCTTTTCCCCTTTAAGCGGTGAAATGGGATACATTCTTGCAAGAATGACTCCGCATCTTATGTACATACCGCTTGTTCTGACCGCTCTTTGGTATCCCAAGCAGAAAATAGCACATGTGTTCATATTCCTGGTAATATTTGCGTTTTTGTGTACAGGTTTTATTTTAAGAGGCTGGAGTCTCGACCTGATGTTCACCATTTTTACTTCCTTTATTTATATGTGGGTTTATTTTGCGATACTGGTAATCCCGCGTATACGTTATGCAGGTGAAAAAAGAACTGCGGATAAACCAATAAAAAATATTGACGGACTTTTAAGGGAAGAAAATCAAAAAGCAGATCTAATAAGCACCGCCCCGGTATCCAAAACTGTTTTACACCAGCCTGTTTTGGAAGTTTCAGTTCCCGGTGCCGAAAAAACGGCTGAAATTCCCCCTGAGAGAATAATTGCATTAATTGAATCTTTACGTGTAAATGAAAAGGATATCATTGCAAAGACATGCCTCTCAATTGAGGCGGTTGGTATCCAGGCCGAACCATATCTAATAGACGGTCTTTTAAGCGATTCACTTCCGATAAGAGAGAATTCAGCAAAAATCCTGGGCATTTTTCAGTCTGTGGATGCTGTCGGCAGCTTAATTGAGACAATGAACGATCCTTCAAAGAAAGTTCACAATGCATGCGTACAGGCACTTGCAAAGATTGGAATGCCGGCAACTGATTCACTTCTGGATTCTCTGTTTGACAAAAGATGGAAGATACGTGCCGGAAGTCTTGCAGCCTTAAGGATAATCGGTTACAGGGAGGGAATCAATCAGATTGCGGCTCTTCTCGCTGATGAAAACCACTATGTCAGAAAGGAGGCTGCCAAATCACTTGGAAGAATAGGGGACAGGAGTGTATCGGATCTCCTCTGCGATGTTCTTTTTGATGAATTCAGGGGGGTCCGGCTTGCGGCTGTGACTGCACTCGGGAGAATCGGAGATGACAAGGCAGTCATTGATCTGTTATCACTTTACACCAATGAAAAAGATCCTGAAGTCAGGGAAAGGGTAATTGAATCCCTCAGCATGATCGGCACTCCTGCTGCATATGAGGCGATAAAGGTTGCAGGAAAAGATCCCAATGCCGAGATTCGGAAAATTGTTGAGGATTACCTGAATGAATAAACCATTTCTTGTGTTGCGTTTCTAAAACCGTGATTTCCGGTTTTAAAAAATCCAAAAAAAGAACCTGAAATATGATTGATGGTCCGGATAAATCCCCGGACAAATAACTGAATTTCTTTTATAACTTATGCTTTTTTCCGATAATCTTCCACGGGTACGGGACGATTATAAAGAGTGCGATTGCAATCACAATCGGGATAATCAGGTATGAAAGTGCCTCAATAACTGATGTCAGGTCTGCAATATATCCTGTGATGGCAACACCAAGACCCCCTGCCCCTACGGCAAATCCGAGCATCAGACCGGATACAGTTCCGGTTCCCTTTGGTGCAAGTTCGTGCGACATTGCAATCGTTACCGAGAATGTCGACCAGAGCAGATAGCCAAATGCAAACAGTGCAAGAACCGACACTAAACCTTTTGTTCCAAGGAAGAGGAAGAATGCAGGAATTGATGCAATAAGTCCAAAAAGCGTGTACTCCTTTCTTCCATACCTGTCAGACAGGCCTGCCCCGACAACCTGGCCGATTACACCTGCGATGAGCATCATTGAAGTGATTATATTTGCAGTCACAAGTGAGAATCCCTGGCTGTGAAGGAATGTCGGAAGGTATGCAATCGATGCAAAAATTACCCACGAGCGAAATGCCGATGCTATCACAAGGAGGGATACAGGCAGATACGGAAACTTTTTATTTTCATCCGGGCTTTTGCTTTTTTCATCACAATTCCGGTTTTCCGGCAAAGATACGGGCGAGAGTATCCTCTTAAGCATAAGAGCAGTCAGCAATCCCGGGATGAAGAGAAGTACAAGGCCTTTTAGTCCGAAAAGGGCAACAGCAGATCCTGCAAGAAGCGGGCCGATTGCAAAACCTAGGTTTCCGCCTACAACAAAAAGCGATGTAAGTTTTCCTCTGTCCTTTCCTTCTGCAAGACGGCTTACAAGCCCAAGGGCTCCGGGGTGAAAGAATGCATGTCCGAGAGCTGCTCCTACTGCAAAGAGCAGAATCATATAATAATTACTCTGGACAAGCCCCACAAACGACATAAAAAAGGCGGAAAAAAGAATTGCCACTGTAACCGGAATTTTTATGTTTTTATTATCATACAGCCATCCGATAACAGGCTGCGTAAAGGAAGAGGAGAGATTGTAAACGGTTACTAAAAGTCCTGCAAGAAAATATGAATATCCGTTTTGAATGATTAAAAGCGGAAGAATTGCAGGAAGAACAGGTGAATATATATCATTAACAAGGTGTGCGGATGACAGGCCCAGAATTGACCTAACTTTCTCTTCCATTGAATATCGTTTATATTTTTATCATCCTGACTATTTCAACCTCTATATCGACGCACTCCCTTGTATGATGGGCATATGTGTGTTTCATCGGGAAACTGCATGATATGGTCTCGTCAATTTCAGCCCTGCCCTTTGTGTATGACTCTAAAAATTTCAGTGAGCCTTTGTTGAATATACCATAGACAACATCCCCGCATCTTAAGGCAGCGTCAATAAAAGGCCTGTCGGCATATTTGTTCTGTGCACCAAAAGGCGGATTCATGACAACGGTGTCAAAGGGTGTGCATTCAAATGTATTGATGTCTGCAACCTGAAATTCCACATCGGCATGAAGCTTTTTTGCATTCCTCTCAGCAATTTCTATTGCCGATCTGTCAATGTCTACTCCGAGAACATAATCGGCCTTTAGTAGAGATGCGCCGACTGACAAAACGCCTGTGCCGCATCCCGGGTCATATACACTGAGACCTTCAATATCCCCTTTCATGAAGGCATGGAACAAAAGTCTTGCCGCAACAACAGCGGGAGTTTTGTACTGCTCAAGTGAGACATCCGGTTTTTCAAATCCCTCGAGGCTTTCAAGCTTTATCTCAAGCTGTCTGAGTTTCAGGTTTTACACATCCTAATTTTTTAGATAATCTGGTCTATCTCGTAATCTTCCCAGTCACGAACACCGCAGACGATTTCAAACTCCTGCGGTGAGAGCATGGGTTTTGGAAATCTTGCCTGATCGTCATATGCAAGACGGGGGCATGCTGTATTTACGTATGCGTCAAAACCGAGATTTAAAAGGGCATCCGGTGTCACTTCATGAATGAATACAATGAAAGCCTTATCAGAGAGGCTCTCAAGCCTTTTTGCAATATCAAGTCTTTTCTGGCCTGACTTTTTGCTGACAATGATTCCAAAGGATTCGGCTTCTTTAGCCTTTTCAATCCTTGCAAATCTCTGCCTTAAAAGTTTAGAGGCATCAACAATCTCTGCTTTTTTCGTGTACGGGTCAAATGCCACCACACGCTTTTTTGTTGCAAGCCGAACTCCGAGCGGATGAAAAACGCCTGTTCCTATGAACAGTATCTCATCTGCCCCTGTGTTTTTTGCCGACTCAAACGTGCATCCAAGGACCTGGCCGTCATACGGGGTTCTTTCGCTGCCCTTTGCAATCAGACCTGTTATGCCGTGTTTTTTTAGAAATTCTTTGATCTCAGGGAGCTGATGGACATGCTGAATCGTTGTCACAAGCCCTACCTCTTTTTTTGTCAGGTGTGGCAGGACTTCTTCTAATGCTTCAATATCGATATCTCTCCTGAGATATTCATACAAAACATCCTCACGGCTGTCAACCGGTGCATGACCGTAGTGGATCAGGATGTCGGCATCTTTTAAGAGATCAAGATCAAGGTCGCATGCACCCCAGCATGGTTCGCCTGAAATTATAACTTCATATCCGCGTTCTCTTAAATCTGTGGCAAAAGAGCAGGCTTTCCTTTTGAGGCCCTCTGGAAACTGGAGGGCGACTTTTTTAGCTCCTGTTTTTTCAAGCCTTAAAAAAATATCAGAAGTTGGTTTTGAGGACATTTACTCCGGATTCCGTAACTTCAATCTCGACAAGGAACTTGTAGTCCCTGCCGATATCACACTCGCCTCGTTTAATGACGACTAAAACATCCTTCACATCAGCGCCTTTCTGCTCAAGTCCCTTCAGGATTGCCTTCATTGTTCCGCCTGTTGAGAACACGTCATCGATTACAACAACCTTTTCGCCTTCCTTAATGCTGTTTAAGTAGAGCTCGCCTTTTGAGTATCCGGTTGTCTGGTGGAGTGCAATTTCTCCCGGGAGTTTGTATTCGCGTTTTCTGATGATTGTCATCGGGATATCTGTCATAAAAGGAGAGAGCCACTCCTATGTGAATCCCCATCGCCTCTGCGACAACGATTTTGTCAACGTCCTTTAGATCAAGGTTTCTGATCATAAGGGTTGCTACCTCACGTAAGAGTGCCGGGTCAATTACAGGGACTCCGTCGCTTATTGGGTGTATGAAATAATTGTATTCTCCCCTCTTTACGATGGGGCATGTTTCAAGTGAATTTACAAGTCTGTCAAACATTTACATTTCTCCGATTGCTGTTAAAAATTCGTCAATTGTGTCTTTGGTAACGTGCGGCATGCACACTGTTCTCATATGGCCGAGCCTTGTTCTTGAGACCTGCCAGCCTTTTGGTGTTTCATCACAGCAGAATGATGCGACGTTTACCTCAGGCATTGTTGCAACAGGGTACCCTGCATTTTCCATTCCCTTTATGATTCTCCGGGTGTTTTCCATGCATGAATCAACGATCTTTGCCATTCCCTCTTCTCCGAGGAAATCAAGTACTGCAAGGGCGCCTGCAACTGAGGCTCCGGGTCTTGTGCCACAGAGTGTGCACTCCTTTTGAACAGTCAGATAGGGGGTGTCAACCTCGGTTGAGTGAAAGTATGAAGGATCCCTGACAAGAAGACACCCTGCTGGAATTGTTGACATACCCATCTTATGGGGGTCTACGGAAAGACTCGACACACCGGCGAGTTCAAAGTCAAACTTTGATGTGTGCGGGACAAAGGGGAGAACAAGACCTCCGAATGCAGCGTCAACATGGAGGAAAATATCCCTGTCAGATGCGATGTCAGAAAGGGCTTCAATCGGGTCAACTACACCGTATTCTGTTGTGCCTGCAACTCCGACGAGGCAGACGGTGTTTTTGTCTATCTTCTCCTCAATTTTTTCCGCATCCATTCTGAATTTGTCATCCGAAGGGACTGTCCGAATCTCCATTGCAAGAATATCAGCCGCCTTATCAAAGGAGAAATGAGCGGATTCCGGAACAACTACATTAGGGCATTTTGAATTGCCGAGTTTTCTTGCAATCCTTAATGCCTGAATATTTGATTCTGTCCCTCCCGATGTTGAATATCCGCATGCCTTTTTGTGGTGGAGAAGTGTTCCCAGCCTTTCAACAAGCATCTCCTCAATTGAGGCTGTGCCCATGAAAAGACCCGGGTCTCCGAGGTTTGTTTCAATAAACATATTGTGGGCACGGACGGCAACGGGGTGGGGAATTGTGCACATCGAGCTTAGAACTTTGTTGTAGGCTCTGTCGTTTTCCTTGACTGAAGAGAGAAAAGAGAAGAGTTCTTCTTCAGAACAACCCTTTTTATGCATAATTAAAATTCACTTTTTTAGTTTCTTCTTGCAGCATCCAGAATCATTTTAAGCTCTGTTTTTGCTGCTGTTTCACGGATTTTTGGTACTGCATCGATATTTGCGGAAACGCTTGTGATGCCGGTTTCAATTAGCCATTTGACCATTTCAGGATCGCTTCCTGCCTGGCCGCAGATTGAACACTCGACTCCTCCCATGCGGCAGCGTTCGATTGCGTATTTGATGAGTTTTAAGACTGCAGGGTGTTTTGGATTGTACATCTCTGCAACATTCTGGTTGTTTCTGTCGATTGCAAGAGTGTACTGGATAAGATCGTTTGTTCCAAATGATGCAAAGTTGATTCCTGCCTTTATGAAGTCTTCAACAAGTATTGCACTGCTTGGGATCTCAATCATAATACCGAGAGTTCTGTTATCCACATCCACACCAAACTCTCTCATCATCTCCTTTGCTGCGATGAACTCGTCAGGGTGTCCTACAAGCGGGAACATAATTCCGAGATTGTCGTATCCTGCATCCCAGAGTTTTTTGAATGCCTCAACCTGAAGCCTGAACTGATCCCTGCTCTGGAGATCACGACGGATACCTCTCCATCCGAGCATCGGGTTGTGCTCATCCGGCTCATCCTCTCCGCCCTTCATGTTTCTGAACTCATCGGTCGGTGCGTCAAGAGTTCTTACCCATACAGGCTTTCCGTTGAATTCGTCCATTACTGTTTTTATGCCTGTGTAAAGCTCGTTTATGAATTCATCCTCTTTTTTGTTTCTGATGAACCATCCAGGAGTTTTACCAAGGCCTAAGATCAGGTGTTCGATTCTTAAAAGTCCTACACCGTCTGCACCTGTTGCAGCCGCACGCTTTGCAGCTTCAGGGAGTGAGACGTTGACTTTTATGCTTGTTGCAGTGATGATTGGTGCAGGAGCAAATCCTCCTGTGACTGCCTGAGGTGTTTGTGCCTCCTGTTTTCTTGAAATGCTGCCTTCAAAGACAAGACCCTTTTCTCCGTCGATTGTTACAATCTGACCTTCTTTAAGAATGGTTGTTGCCTTCTTTGTTCCGACTGCGGCCGGTGTTCCAAGTTCACGGCTGACAATTGCGGCGTGGCAGGTCATACCTCCCTCGTCAGTGATGATTGCAGCGGATTTTCTCATTGCAGGCACCATGTCAGGGTTGGTCATCTTTGCAACCATGATGTTGCCTTCCTTAACCTTTGCAAGATCCTTAATCGTGTTTACGATTACAACTGCTCCGGTTGCGATACCAGGTGATGCACCCTGTCCTTCAAGAAGAATATTCTCTCCTCCTTCCACTTTCACAGCTCCTTTTGATGTATTGTTGTTTATGGTGGTGATCGGACGTGACTGGAGAATGTATATTGTGTCGCCGACAATTCCCCATTCGACATCCTGCGGGTTTTCATAGTGGTCTTCTGCAATCTTTGCATATTTTGCCAGCTTTGCAATCATTTCATCAGAAAGCACAGGTGCGTCCTGTCTGTCTTTTGAAACCTCAATTTCCTTTGTTCCGTGTTCACCGTCAGGGATGATTTCAACAACCTTGTTTGCGATGTAGCGGTCTACCACGTGTTTTGATTTCTGGTCAAACACATAGTTGTCCGGTGAAACGATTCCTGATACTACTGCTTCACCAAGACCCCAGGACCCTTCGATTATTGTTGTTGACTCTCCGGTAACGGGGTGTGAGGAGAACATAACGCCTGCCTTTTCGGAATAAACAAGTTTCTGGACAACTACTGCAATATCAACACTGCGGTCGTCAAATCCCTGCTTTGCACGGTAGTAAATGGCGCGTGCACCATAGAGGGATGCCCAGCAGTCCTGAATAGCCTGGAGAAGTGCCTTTTCCCCTTTTATGTTAAGGTATGTCTCCTGCTGGCCGGCAAAACTTGCATCGGGCAGGTCTTCGGCTGTTGCACTTGAACGGACTGCAACCACGGTGTTGTCGCCCATGTCCTTGTAAGACGCGAGGATGTTCTCTTTTATTGTGTCGGGCATCTTTGCCGCTCTTACAAAGCGCATGACTTCCTGTGCTGTTGCCTCAAGTTTTTCGGCATCATCAACATCGAGTTCTTCGAGCTTTTCGAAGAGTTCATCTTCGATTCCGCTCTCGATAAGGAAACGGCGGAATGCCTGTGCTGTCACAACAAATGCCGGAGGGACAGGGAGTCCGACTGATGTCATTTCACCAAGTGATGCTCCTTTTCCACCAACTGAAGGTATATCTTCTTTTTTGATATCTGCAAGCCACAGAATGTCTGGCATATTACTCATGCTAAAAAACCACCTGTTGTATAAGGTTGTGTACTATCTATTACTATTAGTCTAAATTATGTTTGTCAAAAGTGTCCGTACCTGAAGGGTTTTTTTTAATGATGTCAGGATGAAAATGTCTGACAAAATACATTAATTTTGGGTAATGTTGTAAAAACAATGAATAGCTCTTATGCTCAAATGAATACGGGGACTTTTACGTGAGCTATAAAGTGCTTGTTAGCGACCCTCTTGCAGAAGAGGGAGTGGATATTCTTCGCGGTTTTTGCGAAGTAGATGTTAAGACCGGACTTGATGAAGACGAGATCATCAAGATTATCGGCGAATATGACGGCCTTTTGGTCAGAAGCGGAACTCAGGTCACTGCAAAGGTGATTGAGGCAGCAGACAAACTCAAATTCATCGGGCGTGCCGGTGCCGGTGTGGACAATATTGATCTTGATGCGGCAACAAAGCGCGGAATTATTGTTGCAAATGCTCCTGCCGGAAATACTCTTGCGGCATGTGAGCACACTCTTGCAATGATGATGTCCCTTTCCCGCAATATTCCACAGGCGACAGCGTCTGTTAAGAAGGGTGAGTGGAAGCGCTCTGCATTTATGGGTGTTGAGTTAAACGAGAAGGTTCTGGGAATTGTCGGATTTGGAAGAATCGGACAGGAACTTGCAAAGCGTGCAAATGCACTTGAGATGAAGGTTGTTGCATATGATCCTTACATTAATGTTGAAAGGGCAAAGGAGCTTGGTGTTGAGGTAAAGACACTTGAAGAGCTTATTCCTGTTGCCAACTTCATTACAGTGCACACACCTCTCATTAAAGAGACACGCCACATGATCAATTCCGATTCAATCTCTAAAATGAAGGACGGAGTCAGAATTATTAACTGTGCACGTGGTGGAATTATCAATGAGGATGACCTCTACGATGCAATCGTGGCAGGAAAGGTCGCAGGTGCGGCACTTGATGTGTACGAGGAAGAGCCTCCGCACAGCTCAAAGATTGTCACACTTGACCAGGTCATTACAACACCTCACCTTGGTGCTTCAACAGTCGAGGCACAGCAGAATGTTGCTGTTTCGGTTGCAAAGCAGTGCATAGAGGTATTAAAGGGCGGCTCTGCAAAGTTTGTGGTAAACGCACCTATGGTTCCTCCTGACCAGCAGGACAGGATCGAGCCGTATGCAAGACTTGCACAGAAGATGGGAAAACTTCTGATTCAGCTTGTTGAAGGAAGGATTGAATCCGTTGAGATTGAATACGGCGGAAAAGCTGCTGATCTCGGACGCGGTTCAAAGTATGTCACAAGGCTTGCCTTAAAGGGCATTCTTGATCCTATTCTCCAGACTCCTGTCAACATTGTAAACGCTGAGTTTGCCGCAAAAGAACGCGGTATCAAAGTCTCAGAAACAATCACAAAGGAATCCGAAGGATTTGCAAATCTTGTCACAATAAAGATCACAACAGACAAGATGGCTGAGAGTGTAAGCGGAAATGTTTCATCACCTGAAAAGATCAGAATCGTTAAAATCGGCGAATACATGACTGATATGACTCCAGGCGGGGATGTGATTATTTCACGCCACCATGATGTTCCTGGTGTAATCGGCAGGTTTGCAACAATAACCGGTCAGCACAATATCAACATTGCAGGAATGCAGGTTGGAAGAAACAAGCCCGGTGAAGAAGCAATCATGGTTTTGAATGTGGATTCTGCTGTTCCTCAGGAAGCAATGGATGAAATCCTGAAGATTGAAGGCGTTTTCACAGCAAAATATGCTCATATCTAAATCAGAAATTAAATGCTGACAAACAACGGGAAATATTAAAAAATCCCAAAAAATATTTCTATTTTTTCCGTTTTAAATGATATTTTTTAAGGAAATTCATCCGTAATTAAAGATTAACGAATAGTGGTTCTTCTCTTCATGCAATAAATCCACCCTTTGGTTTCCTTTGATGTCTGTAAATTCATTTTCATATTTACAGCGACAACGGATAGCCGGCAATGGTAAATATCATTCAGTCATGCCTTTTCTGATGATTTTTATTTCTCTGTATATTCTTTGAATTTTAATTTTGCCTCTCTTTTGACGCTATTTGCAACCTCTTCTTTGTCTGTATGGAGATCTGCTCTGAAATCCCTGATTTTGTCCATAAACCGTATATTGGTTTATGGTAGCGCCGCTGCCAAGATTAAACATTTTAACAGGGGATACCTATCTGTTAATATGAGGATTCTGTCATTCTTTTCAATGATGGCTTCACTGCCTGCATTTCTTGGTCTTTTGCATGAGAAACTCTACGGTGAGTCTTCTACGTGTGAAACGGACGATTCAATTCTGTTTCTGATTTCAAAAACCGAGAGGTCTTTTGATGAATTCCTGAAGAGTTTTCTCCTTATTTTTGGTTCATCTGTAATCAGTATGGTTTCAGAGCCCCCTGATGCCGAAAAACGTGCTGATGCAATTTTTGAAGAGTTTAAACAGAATTATCATAATTTTGTAACGGATTTCAGAATGCTTCTTGACGCAATCAACTCCCGAAAGGGCAGTTTAAAAGAGTCCCTTGGTGCCGACTGGTTTAGGATAGAGACGCTGAACACCGCATTTTCAAAGCCTTCTGTTGACTGGGATTATGTCTGCGAGAAAAAGTCGCTTCTGTTGGATAATGCCATCCTTAAAAACGAAAGAAGGTTCAACTCAAGGATAACCGGCAGGATGAAAGACTTTGCAGAATCAGAGTTTGGCATGCATGACTTTATGCCACTATCAATAATGTCTGAGATTATGGAAAATTCAGGTTTTCTAAACTCAGCCGCAGATTATGTCATGAATCTGATATCATACGGCGAAGATGAAAAAAACAGGTGAATATGATAAAAAATACTGAAAAATTATTTTCTGCACTTTAACTAAACCGTTTAAAACCAGATTAAAAAATATTTTTAAAAGAGGTATTCATGCTGAAATTATTGATTTCAGCCGTATTTTTTTCATTTCAAGGAAATTCATTATTTTATCACGGTTAATGTTGTTTCCGATTCCTTTAATGTTACAAATGAAGTAAACAGAGAAAAGTGTCAGAATACAGACATTACTGATTGTAATTGCCGTGAATATCCAGGTTATATTCCCAAGCAGTGCAAGGAAAAATCCCATGCACCTTATGCCACAACTGAGGCTGGTTACAAGTATTGCTCCTGAGATTCCAAAGAGCATACCAATGATTTCAACATTTGCAATTCCGAACGTTTCTCATACCTTCTTTTTTTGTATAAACACAAGGTTTGCAGGGTAAGAGATAAAGGTGATCCAGGGTCTTGACATAAACATATGATTTGATACAAAATCCTGGAAATTCCGGATTATTCCAATAAATATTTTAGAGAATACGAAGGTGACGCGCAAAATGAATGTGTGGTGGCAGTGCCCTGTATGGCCTTTGAAATACCCTGTATTTATCGTTATTATGTGCGGTGTGGTTTTGATATTGGCTTTTTTGGAATATTGTCCTCTTAGGTTTGGCTTTTATGGTGAATATTGTATGTTTTATTTATACCTTATCAAACGTCTGTGCTGCAAAAGGGTGCGGCATCCTCGGGGTTTTGCCTGTTGATTTTGGTTTTTAAAAAGAATTTTTGCAGATATCCCATTTTAAAAGAATTTATCTGGTTATTTAATTGGCATCCCTTAAAAGCGGGCATGTCATGCAGTGACTTCCGCCTCTTCCCCTTCCAAGTTCCGAGCCTTCTATCGTTATCACTTCAATTCCTGCATATTCCATATTTCTGTTTGTATAGGTGTTGCGTTCATATGCTATCACAACTCCCGGGCGTATTGCAAGGATATTGTTTCCGTCATCCCACTGCTCCCTTTCGGCTTCATAACTGTTTCCTCCTGTCGGAATTATATGGAGCCTGTCAATATCAAGGGCATCTTCGATGGCATCTGTAAATGAGGCCTCTTCCCTGACTTTGAAATGCTCATCATTTTCCGAGGGTATCAGGCTGTAAGTCAGGGAATTTTTGAATACTTCAGGGTAGAGTGTTGCGATGTCTTTGTCAAGCATCGTAAAAACGGTGTCAAGGTGCATATGTGATCTGTCGTTTCCAATCTGGCAGACGATAACCCTTTCAGCCGCATTATTCAAAAAGAGTTTTTTTGCCAGGCATTCAACGGCTTCAGGTTTGGTTCTCTGGCTGAGTCCGACCAGCAATGTTTTTTTTCCGACAGGCATCAGATCCCCCCCCTCTATTGATGAATAAGGATGTTTTCCTGTCTCAAAAGTGCATCCTGTGCCGCTTTCCAGATTCCAGTATTCAAAATCCGCTCCTTTAAACATGGAATGATTTTTACAGATGATTTCTGAATTTAAAACCTCACGCTGTCTTCCGGGCCAGTACATCATGTTGAAATTCACACCATTATAAATCCATGAAGAAGAATCCCTTGTGTAAATGGTGTTTGGCAGAGGTGTGAGTATGAAATCATCAGGTCTTTTTGCTGCGGCGGTAAGAGATCTTCTAAAGATGGAGTCAGTTTCGGATGAAAGTCCTTCAGAGAGTGTCATCCCGCCAATAAGGTGATGGGAGAGAGTTTCTGGGTCCATTTCATACATTTCATTTTTAATCCTCTCAGAAAGCGATACCCCTACTGTTTTTTCACTGATTATACCATCAATCAGGTTTATTTTTGCATTCGGACTTTCAGAAAATGTTTCTGACAAAAGATCAGAGAGATAATATACGGATACGCCGTGCTCCCGCATTATGTCAGTAAATGCATTGTGCTCTTCTATGGCTCTGTCCACCCAGAGCACGTCGTCAAAAAGAAATTCATTGTGGTTTGCAGGAGTAAGTCTCCTTAAACTTAAGTCGGGCCTGTGGACAATAACTTTTCTTAGCTTTCCGGTTTCTGAAAAAACACCTGTTTTATTCATATTTAATTTCCCCCCAAGCTTCAGAATCCTAATCCTGAAGTTTTACATTTGTACCGGCAGTTCCCTCAACCATTTTTTCGATGTCGCTTAGAGCTCCAATCACTGCCCTTTTACCTTTCTGTCCTCCAAAATTGGATGCAGCGGTTATTTTTGGCCCCATCGAACCTGCCGGGAAGCTGAATTTTTTAAGTTCTTCGGGTGTTATGTCTTTAATCAATTTCTGCTTTTCCGTCCCCCAGTCAAGATAGACTCCGTCGACATCGGTTGCCATTACCAGAAGATCCGCACCTGTTTCTGATGCGAGGAGGGCACTTGCAAGGTCTTTGTCAATTACCGCCTCGATTCCTCTGAGGATGTTTTGGTTTCCTTCTTCAAATGCGGTTGGAATTCCCCCTCCCCCTGCACATATGACGACAGTTCCCTTTTCAAGAAGCCACTTAATCGGCCTTATCTCAAAGATTCGTTTTGGTTCCGGTGACGGAACCACCCGTCTCCAGAAATTTCCGTCTTTTTTAAAAGTCCAGCCCTTTTCGAACTCAGCCTTTTTTGTTTCATTTTGAGTATAAACCGGCCCTACAAACTTCGTCGGGTTTTTGAAGGCTTTGTCATTTAAGTCAACTTCGACCATTGTTAAAACGGTGGCAAAAGGAATGTTTTCGGGCAGAATGTTTCCAAGCTCCTGCTCTATCATGTATCCTATCATCCCCTCTGTCTGGGCGTCAAGAACGTCAAGAGGGTATGATTCAACTTCCGTATAACATGATGACTGAAGTGCCAGAAGGCCGACCTGCGGACCGTTTCCGTGCGATATTATAAGTTCGTGCTTCTCTGCAACAGGTGCAAGGGCTAAAGCGGCTGTCCTTATATTCTCCCTTTGAATTTCTGCTGTTAGCGGCTGCCCTCTTTTTATAAGGGCGTTTCCCCCCAGCGCCACAACAATTCTCATTTTATGCCTTATTCTGCCGGTATGGTTAAATCACCAAGTGTGGCTACCATTATTGCTTTAATGGTGTGCATGCGGTTTTCGGCCTGATCAAAAACCACTGAAAAGTCTGATTCAAAGACTTCATCTGTTACCTCAAGTGCTTCGAGACCGAATTTTTCATAAATCTCTTCGCCTGTTTTTGTGTCGCGGTTGTGAAATGAAGGCAGGCAGTGCATGAACTTAACCTCGGGATTATTCGTCATTTTTATGACATCCATGTTGACCTGGTATGGCAAAAGAAGCTTTATCCGTTTGTCCCAGACATCTTCAGGCTCTCCCATTGAAACCCATACGTCAGTATATACAAAATCAACGCCTGATACACCTGTTTTGAGATCTTCTGTAAGGGTGAGCTTTGCTCCGGACTTTTCTGCAATCTCCCTGCACTTTAAAACAAGCTCCTCTTTGGGCCAGAGATTCTTTGGTCCGCAGATTCTGACATCCATTCCGAGTATGACGGCACCTGCCATTAATGAGTTTCCCATGTTGTTTCTGCCGTCACCAAGGTAGCAGAAACTGATCTCTTCAGGGTTTTTATCGCAGGCTTCTGTCATTGTCATAACATCAGCAAGTATCTGTGTCGGGTGGAATTCGTCAGTTAAACCGTTATATACAGGAACACCTGCATATTGTGCGAGTATTTCCACATTGTCCTGTGAAAAGCCCCGGTATTCTATTGCATCATAGAGTCGTCCGAGAACTCTTGCAGTGTCTTTCATAGACTCTTTATGGCCGATTTGTGTCCCTTCCGGTCCGAGATATGTTACATGTGCACCCTGATCGTATGCGGCGACTTCAAAGGAACACCTTGTTCTTGTAGATGCCTTTTCAAATATGAGTGCGATCTCACGGTCTTTTAAATATTTTTTCTCTTTACGTGCTTTTTTTGCTGCTTTCAGCTTTTTTGAAAGAGCTATCAGGTTTTTGATCTCTTCTGCCGAGAAATCAAGAATCTTTGTGAAGTTTCGTTTCTGCACAATTTCAGTAATTTTTTTGCCGTTTTTTTCGCTTATCTGAACTGACATTTTTTATGATTACCTCTTTTTAAAAATCCGTGAGGATATGCTTCTCTGAAGATTATACCGTTTTTTTGATAAATACAAAATATTTTTGGTTTTGCCGCGGCTTTCATCCTGAAAATGTGCCCTTTATCTGTCGGGCGGGATGTACCCCTCAATGCCAAGTTCGCCGGCAATCTCTCTTAGTGTGAGATTTTCATCTTTGCTTATCATCTTTTCTTCCTTTTTCGTAGCAATTGCAAGTGCTACATCTTCTGCAATTGAGACAATCCATCTTTTAAACTCTTCAGCCTCCCTTTCATCCGCCTTTGCCTTTAAAATCTCTGCAACCTCACTGCACAGTCCGAGGGTGTCTTCTATGTAGGCCTCCCTGTTGTTTTCAATAACTGATATTCCTGCTTCCTTTCCGGCTGCTGTCTCAGAGTCTCCTATAGCGGATTTTATCAGTTCGTTGTCCGGATATTTGGAGGCCGCCTTCTCAAATGAGGAGATGATCGCCATTTTTTCCTTTAATGTTTCAAATATCCCGTCTTTAGTGGAGAGGAGGATGCTGTGTCCTGCCATCCCTGCACATGTTATGATGTCGTCCCACTCATCTTTGGTAAAATCAGATTTGTTTGTCATTTATATTCCCCCATATATTCATGATTCTATTTTCAGGCTGACTTAAAAGCATATATTTGTTTTGTCTGATTTTTCGTTTTGGATTATTTTGATCGCAACTATTTTGATGTTATATGAGTGTAATGGTAAAAACCGGCATAATATTTATCTGGGGGTGTTTTGACTGACTGATCCGTTTATCACAGGGTATATTCTTTTCCCGGCCCTGATCTTTTTTGCAAGGGTTGCGGATGTATCCTTTGGTACGCTCAGGATTATCTTCATATCACGCGGTATGAAGTATCTTGCCCCGCTTGTAGGTTTTTTTGAGATTAGCATATGGCTTGTTGCAATAAGCCAGGTCTTAAAAGACGATGCAATGCCTCTTGCTTTTCTGGCATATGCACTCGGGTTTGCATTTGGTAATTTTGCAGGGATTATAATTGAAGAGAAGATGGCTATCGGCATCTCGGTGATAAGAGTCATTACAACCAGAAGTGGCCAGAATCTTATTGATTACCTAAAGGAGTCGGGATTTAGGACGACTGTTGCAGATGCACACGGACAGTTCGGGGAAGTCAGTATAATTTACACTGTCGTTAAAAGAAAGGATATATCGAGGGTTTTAAAGATTGTAAACAGATTTAACCCTAAAGCCTTTTACACAATTGAGGATGTCAGGAGTGCCGGGGGGCCTATGTTTGACAGCGAGACAAAAACTCATTTGAGAGGGTTTGGAAAGGTATCCCGGAAAGGAAAATAAATATGTTTATATAAATCTGTGCGGACATCTCTGATGATGGGGAATATTCTAAAAATAACCGTTAAGATCATTACTCTTTTAATAATTGGTGCCCTGGTTGCGGTAATTGCGACTGTATCCATTATCGGATTTTTTATTACAACTGTTCATGACAATTCAGATTCTGTATACAGATACAGTCTGTCGATTTCAACTTCAGAACCTGTTTTAAATCCTGTTCTTTTGATTCCCGTTCCTTCTTATTATAATTCCGTTTCGGGGAGAAATGAAACCGTGCTGGATATTTCTATGGTCGGTTTCCGTAATTTTGACAGAGACAATATCTCTGTGAAGATTGAGTACAAAGACGGTGTTCCCATGATGAATATCTCCGCAGCGAGGATTATTCCTGTATATAAAAACAGAATCGAACCGATCATGATTACGCCGGAACAAAATGTATCAGAACTGCCAGAACCGACACATATCTATTCTGACAGATATTCAGAGGAGACGCCTGTGTCTGTTCCTATGGAGATTCACTTCTATCAAAGCGGGATCAGCCCCCGCATTGACACAAAAGATCCCGCCGGTAAAGAGCCCCTTTTTATGCCGTACAGAATTCTTGAGACTTTCAGCGAGCCTGAAGGTTTCATGTATGAGGATTACTATATAAGCGGGGGAACTTCCTCTTATGCTGTTGAAGTGCCGTTTATCCTCTCCTATGATTCCGGCGATGAGAATATCCTGAGTATCTCCACTGAATTTGAGGGAATAAATCAGCGCTGGGTGCTTGGATGGCAGTCAAATTCATACCATGAGAGGATAAGGCATGAGTTTAAGGGTTCATACAATGGCACTCCCTGTCCGGTTAAGGGTGTTTTGATTACAGGAGATGGTATTTACTGGTAATTACCGTAATTACCGGTAATATTTTCCATTTGGATAATCCAGGGGGACTTTGTGGATCACGATGCTGTTATTCAGGTGACCGGAACAGAATGAATAAATCAGAGGACTGCTGTTTTTAATACTGTATTCAGGCCGGGTGTTTAAAATTGGGTGCGATTGATATTGAGTTTAAAAAATATGAAGAGGATGAGGATATTAAGAGAAAGGAGATTGAATTCTGTCTCTCTTTTGAAGGTTCGATACCGTCACGAAAGGACATCTTAAATGAAATCTCCGTCTGCTACGGCTCTTCACCTGAACTTGTGTTTCTTGAGAAACTGAGAACCGTCAGGGGCAAAAAAATGGCGAACGGGAGAGCAAGGATTTATGAGGATGTTAAAACCCTGAAGAAGTATGAAAGGTGATTTACACTGTTAAAAGGGAGAAAAAGGAGGTCTCAAGGGGGCTTATGGGAGCACTTGCCGGCGGAGGCATCGGGGGTGTCCTCGGCGGAATTTTAGGTCGTGAGGAAGGGAGCATAACAGATGCCATCGGGGGAGCTATTGGCGGTGCTGCTGTCGGAGGCGCCTTTGAAGGATACAGGGGTTATGAGGAATCCCGTGAGAACAGGACTGCTTTTGCCGCACTTCTTGCAGAGAAGGTTTCTGAGGCACAGAATGAGATTATGGAGATAATTGAGGCACAGAGAGAGGCAGGGGAGGCACTGAAGGAAAAAAGCCTTGAAAGGCGTGCGATTGATGAGGAGAAGGAGCAGGAGATCAGAAGCGAACTTGAAGATGTTCTTGGAGATCTTCTGGCTCTGAAAGAGGAGATAGATTTTCTCGAAGAAGACGGTAAAAATGTGGAAAAGGCAAAAAGCCGTGCACAAAGGGCGGAGCGGCTTTACAGCGAGGCCGAGTCTTCGTGCAGCGACAAGGATTATTCTTCTGCACGAACCAAAATCAAGGCTTCACGCTCAATGATTGACGGTGCGGTTGATCTTCTTTCTGAAGAATAGATCCGCCCCTGTTTTTTTCCGGATAAATAAATATTGCCCCGATAGCCATCCTGTCTGAAGAATTGATGATACTTTTGTGGGGGTTTACCGGTTGTTGCCGGATATATTATCTTTTGAAGGTTCAATAGCGTCCGGAAAAGATAAACTAAAAATAAAAATCAGATATTTTTGACGTTAAACATTTTTACTGACATATCTGTTGTTATCCCTCAGAGATTATCGCACCCTTTTGTTTTTTAGAACGTAATATTTGTAAGGCATACTTTTACTTCAAGTGATTGAACCTATACAATTAGTATCATTTTTATAACATTATGTTAAATTTGTTTTACACTGTCCCGATATTTGGGAGATATGTAAGCCAATATGCTGGATATATTGGTATTTTGGCGTTATATTCGGATTTCTGGAATATTTCGTCAGTGGCAAAAATTAAAATGTGGTGAAATTAATGACCGGAAAAAAAATAATCACAGGAATACTGGTATTCATGTTTTTGGTATCATTCTGTGGGATTGTATCAGCAGATGCCCCTTCAGATGATGCATACACTCAGATTGCTGTTAAGAATGTCGAACTTGATCCCGGTGTTTTCGTACAGGGTGATACAGGAGTAATTACGGTTACAGTGGAGAATACAGGTTCTGAAGCTGTTTCAGTAAACCGTGCGGAATTATACTCAAAGGATTTAAAGATTGCAAATGATGATGCCTATGATACTCTCACTCCGATTGGTGCGGGTAATGAGATGCAGTTTTCATTTACTGTGGATGCCGATGCTCCGGACGGGATATATTACCCGAGGTTTTACCTTGATTACACAGGATCAAGCAGTTTTTCATATAATATACCTGTAAAGATTGAGAGCACAGGACTTTCGATTTCTGTAACTGACTCTCCCGGTACATGGCAGGAGGGGAATGAGGATGAAATTACTCTTCTGGTTGGAAATCCGAGAGAAAATGCAGTGAACGGAGTTGAAATATCGGCTGAAGGGGAAGGAATCACCTCTGCCCAGACAAGCTATTTTATAGGAACTCTCGGACCGGATGAATCGAGGGAGATAACATTTGATATCACCCCTGCGGATGCAGAATTCATAGAATTTGATGCTTCGTGGAGAAATGGAATAAATAAGCATACATCGTCAGTTTCAATTCCCATAACATATGGGGATGACAAAACCGGTGCTGATCCTCTTTTAAACAATGTGAAATCCTCAATGTCCGGGAGCTACTACACGCTGTCCGGTGACATTACCAATGCCGGACTTGAGGATGCAAAGTCAATAGTTGTTACTGTCGGTTCTCCGGCAGTTGCTGTTGACCCTTACAAGATGTATGTGATTGGTTCCCTTGAGCCTGATGATTTCTCAAGTTTTGATGTTACATATCAGATATCCGGGATTAAAAATTCCGGAGATATTCCTGTAATTATCTCATACAGGGATGAGAAGGGAAATAACTATGAAAAAGAGTATCAGGTATCAGTAAATTCAGGGGCAGGCATTTCTCAGGATTCTCCTTCATCAGATTCTCCTGGAGTTTATAAAGCGTCCAGAGGTGGTATGATGGGCGGCATTGGGGGAGGTTTCTCACAGATCCCTGTATTTGAGATAATTGTCATCATCATTGCCGGTCTGGTTCTTGTAATCGCATGGAGGAAGGGCTACGTAAAGAAAGGTTCTGAAGCTCTTAAGAAAAAGATCACGAATGGGAAGAAGTGATGCCGGGAGAGTGCAACAGAATGACTCAGGAACCTGTAATCAGTCTTTGTAATGTGACCAAAGTGTATGTTCTTCCGTCTGATGAGGTTTTGGCGCTGGATGATATTTCTCTTGATATTTACAAAGGGGAATTTGTGGCGATAATGGGTCCTTCAGGATCTGGTAAGTCAACGCTTATGAATCAGATAGGATGTCTTGATGTTCCGACATCAGGTGATCTTTTCATTGACGGAAAAAACATCCGGGAACTCAATGATGATGAACTAACGGAAATCAGGAGGGATAAAATCGGTTACATCTTTCAGAAATTCAATCTAATTCCCCTTCTTGATCTCCGGGAGAATGTTGAATATCCACTTGTCCTGAAACACAAAAAAAGAGATGAATCCGGCTATCCTGCAAAGCTTCTCCGGATGGTTGGCCTTGAAGATAAGAGATTTAAGCACAAACCTGTTGAAATTTCCGGGGGACAGCAGCAGAGGGTTGCGGTTGGAAGGGCACTTGTAAACGACCCCGCTATTCTTCTCTGTGATGAGCCCACCGGAAATCTGGATTCAAAGACCAGTGCACAGATTATGGATATTTTAACGGAATTAAACAGGATGGGGAGAACCATTGTAATGGTTACCCATGAGGATGATATTGCCGAATATGCGAACCGGAAAATTGTAATTTCTGACGGGAGGATTGTAGATGATAATTAAGGATATATTTTTTGAGCTTTCACTCAGGAACATCAGGCTTAATTTTCTAAGGTCACTTCTTGCTGCAACAGGCATTGTAATCGGAGTGGTTGCAATTACTTCTATCGGGATAATGGGTGCCAATATGACAATGTCAGTAACCCAGCAGCTGTCTGAGAGCGGCAATGTTATTATGATAACTCCGGACAGCGGAGGGGGTGGCGGTGGCAATATTGGTATGGGACACGGTGGTTCCGAATCTGGTTCGTCTGGTGATGAGTATCTTGATAACAGCCAGCTGAGGGATATTGAAAAAATCTCCGGGGCTGAAAATCTTGTTGTTGCCATATATTCGGAATCCGATACAATAAGTGTTGCCGGTGAGGATGGAAGGGCAACAATATATGGTCTTGATACAGCGGTAATACCCGGGCTTGTAGATGTTGCACAGGGCAGTTATCCTGTAAGCACCAGCGGTGTTGTTGTCGGTCCTTCACTTGCTGAGAGGTATGATCTAAAAATCGGGAGCAAAATTAAGATTGGAGATGAGGAAGAGGGTCAGAGCACTGTTAAGGTAAATGGCATTTTAGAAGAGAAGGGAATGTCCATGGACTTAAATTCCGATAATGCCATTCTTGCCGATGAGAAGTGGTTTACTTCATTTTATGGTGGAGAAGGTGAATATGACCAGGTAAATATCGTTGTTGAAGACATAGACACTATCGAAGCACTTGAGGATGAACTCGACAGGCAGTTAAATTACCGTGATGATGAGGTTAAAATTCAGGATTCCGGTTCGATGCTTGAGAATATAAGCGAGTCTTTGGGAACAATTACTTCGTTTATGACAGCTATTGGTGCAATTTCTCTTCTTGTTGCAGCCGTTTCCATCTTCAATGTTATGATGATGTCAGTTACGGAGAGGATTAAGGAGATTGGAATATTAAGGAGCATTGGAACAAAGAGGAGAGAAATTCGGAGAATGTTTCTCTATGAGTCTTTGCTTTTGGGAGTCATTGGATCATTAATAGGTGCAGTGCTGAGTTTTATCGGCGGATATACACTGACATTTGGGATGATAGGAACTATGGATTATTTTTTCCTGCCGGATAGTCTGATTTATATTCCGTTCGGGGTTGTTATCGGTGTAATTGTGTGTATTCTCTCCGGAATATATCCTGCATGGAAGGCATCAAATCTTGATCCAATTGAGGCGTTAAGGGCCGAATAAAAATAATTTTTTATTATATTTGTTAACTAAAATTTTAGTCGTAGATGAATACTTCTTCTAAATTTACCCCGAATATCCTTGATATTTTAAATGCAAGGCTAAGTGAGGGGTCATATTTTCCTTTTTCAATTGCAAGTATTGTCTGTCTTGTTACACCTACTTCCTTTGCAAGGTCTTCTTGTGTCATATCATTAATTGCACGAAAAACCTTGATCTTATTCTTCATCGGAGATGTATCCCCCGTATTTATTGGAATAATATATTCTGCAGGCGACAAAAATAAGAATTGCCGTAAATAAAATTATCATCTGAATGAAAGGGAATCCAAGAAAATGTCTTCTGAAAATGTCTCCCCTTTCAACAATTATTACAAGGGCTGATACAGAAAAGGAAAAAAGCAGGATCCAGGTTATCTGAAGTGTCTTCATTGCGGATTTTTCATTAATTAAATGAAGCCTTTCATCACCGCCAATAGATGCATCCTCCACTTTTCCTTTTAATATAAGAGCGGTAATTATTCCGGCGGCAATCCCGATTCCGGTTATCTCCATTGCAGGTGGTCTTGAGTAATTAAGAGCCCACCAGAGAAGGTATAACTCCAGAAAGGCAATCACTGCGACTATTATGAAATATGTATTGCGTTTCATCTTCGTTATTATTAAATCTCAGGCAAATATGTTAAATTTGTTTGACATCAGGTTCATTTCCTGCATTGCTGGTTCCGGATAAATATTTATATTCGGGTAGCCATTCTCAGCAGGAAAATCTGTGATTTGTAAAGGGGTGTTATCGGGGATATGACGGATCATATAATTCCTGTTTCATGGAATATTATGAACAGTGTTTTTGTTTCCTCCTATATTGTCAGTGAAGAAGGGACGATTGTAATAGATACAGGGTATCCGGGGTCTGAACATGATATACTGGATAAAATTGCGGCTGTTGGGAAGAGTCCCGAGGATGTGGACCTGATTATTGTAACCCATGGTCATCCTGATCATGCCGGGAGTGCTTTTGGGTTGAGGTCAAAAACCGGAGCGAAGGTTCTGATGCATCATCTGGATCTAAACAGGGTGAGGAGCGGGCACCAGGGTAAGCTTAAGCCTGCATGCCTTTCGGGTAAACTTCTTGCCAGCCGTTTTGAAAGGGAGAATACTATTTTCCCGCCGTTTGAGCCTGACATTCTCATCAGTGCTTCTTATAGTCTTGAGGATTTCGGAGTGGCTGGAACTGTTATCCCGACACCCGGTCATACGCAGGGGAGTGTATCTGTGGTTTTGAAAAGCGGTGATGCCTTTGTCGGTGATCTGATTTTTCCCTCAATGCTCTCAGGCAGGCCGCATATGCCATACTGGGCTGACAACAAAAAAGAGGTATTAAAAAGTGTAAAAAAGGTGCTTAATTATTCTCCGGCCAGAATTTACGGTGGGCACTGCGGACCATTTTCGGCTGAGGATGTGAGAAGAAACATGAGGATAAAATGATAAACCAGGGGTGTGTGCTGTTTGCTGAATATTATTCCCGGGGGATATCTGAAATCTGAATAATCATTGGTCTTTTTGATTTTTTTAAATTTTTTATAACTTTTATAAATTTTAGAATTTTTTCAACTTTTACAATTTTAAACTTTTACAATTTTCAACTTTAATAATTTTTGTAAATCCGGTAAAGAAGAGGTTATATAATATGTTTTTAAGCCTTTATTGCGGTTTTTCAGACGCTCATATTGTCTTTGTATCTGTTTTTTTTGACAACCCTGATACAATCCATCCTCTGAAAAAAACCCTGAATTTAGAGGCCATTATATCTTTGTAATATGCGGATATTTTGGCTGAAAAACCTTGATTATCTGAGATTTTTAAAAATTATTTGAGGTGGATGGTTGCTGCCGGAAAGGAGGCCTTATCGGGGTTTTTTTGTGTGTGGGTAAAGGCGGTCATGAAAAAATTGTCTCAAATGTTCAAAGTATAAGAGTTTGGAATTCAGATTTATTGCCTTTTCACAGTGTTAAAAAAATCTTCACCCATTAAATATCTCTCATCAACTGAGGATAATAATTCGTTGTGAATAGACTGGTTTGAATAATACAGAGATACGATAACACCTGCATCTTTGGCGGCTTCAATGGCAGGTACGAAATCACTGTCTCCGGCAATAATTATCGCATGACCTATTTGTTTTGACCAGCTCAGCCTTACAAGTTCAACCGCCAGTAAAATATCAACTCTTTTCTGTTCAAAGGAGCCATCTTCTCTTTTGCTTAGTTTCCCAAATCTCGTTTGAAATCGGGGTAATTTTTCAATAACAGAGATAAATTTGCTATATTGTGAATATTTTATTTTTTCATTTTCTGTAGATGGATTGCTCTGGTAAGGCATACAGTCATAGAAATATGTTCTTAGTTTCTGAGTATCTCTGCACAAATAGTCAGATAAAATTTCAAAATCGATCTGAATATTTTGGGGAGTACATTTATGCAAATAGGCATTATCGATGAATAAGGCTGATCTATTAATCATTATACAACAAATATAGAATTGCTGAAAATTAATCTATCGTCCTGATTTTTCAGAACGATAGAGAATATACATTGCTTATATTAGACTAATAACCCTATATATTTTTCTGTCATAAAAAAATTACATGAAAATTCCAAGTAGTTATCAAAGCGCTGAGGGGGAGATTTGAACTCCCGAGGGGCTTGCGCCCCACAGGCTTTCCAGGCCTGCGCCCTTCCAGACTAGACTACCTCAGCAAAAATGTTCTAGTGCCTCAAAATATTAGATTCCTTTTCTATTAATGGTATCCTTTTGATGCCGGCATCGGGGTTGTCATAAATTCTTTTGAAATGGTTTGGAAACTATTATCCGAAAAGGAGCATTCCAATATCATAAAAATCCCCTGATATTCTTTTAAATCTCTTATAAGTCCCTGTAATTCGGGAAAATTAATGCCCTGAACAAAAATTTATTTGAAAATTATTTAGAAATTAGTTAAAAATTATTTTAGATATAATTTGTTGACAATCCGGAAATTATTCCGATTTTTCGTGCTTCGTCCAGCCTTTTTTGTATGTTTTGGGCTTCATCACGACTATTTTTGGATCAATTACAATTCCGGTATCGCCGGGTTTGTACTCTTCGGATGATATCAGGGCCTCGCCGAGACATACAAGCTCGGATTTTTCCGTCATGACCGCAACGCGGCTGCCCTTCTTGTAATTATCCCTTGCAATAATGCCGACACCGGCAAGCTGTGCACCGTGGCATATTGCATCAACAGCGCTGTTTCTAATAGTCACAACCGGAATCTCGCTAATAAGCCTCTCTGCCGGATAGATAAAGGACTTCAAAAGATCAGCGTCTCCCTCCTTTGCAAACTCGCAGGCATCTTTGAGGTCATGAAGAGTGCAGATGTCCGGGAGTCCGAGTCCGCCTGACTTAGACCTCCTAAGCTCCTCCATCTGTCCTCCGACACCGAGTGCAAGCGCCATGTGTATGCAAAGCGATCTTATGTATGTCCCCGCCTCACAGTCAACACGGAGAAGAACAAGTCTTTTATCGACATCCAGAACTTCAATATCGTAAATTGACCTTATCCTAAGCTGTCTTCTGACAGCACTCTTCCTCGGGGGTCTTTGGTATGTTCTGCCCTTAAACTCCTCAGCAACCCTCTCGATCTCCTTCCTTGGAACATCGCCGTGAAGACGCATAATCGCGATATACTCTTTTCTGTGCTTCAGGATAACAGGAGCAAGACGGACTGCACGGCCAAGCATAATAATCAGAACACCTGAAACCATCGGATCAAGAGTTCCTCCGTGACCTATCCTTATATCGCCGCCGAGCATCTCGCCGACCCACGCGGTAACCTGATGGCTTGTCGGTCCCTGTGGTTTGTCAACTGCGATAATGCCGCACTCAAGAAGTTTTTTTAGTTCATCATCATTCTCAAAAGAATTCATCTAATCAGTTTCCCCGGAAATTTTTCCGATATAATCATTCAGTGCGATAAGAGTCCCTTCTAGTGATCCATCCCCGGTAACCGCCGGTGACACACCACCCTCTCTCATCCTCTCTCCCGTGATATCGCCTATCGCCACCGGAATGATGTCCGTTTTCTTGTCCCAGACCGCATAGGAAAAGGAATTTGCGCTTGTAAATATTATTGCATCCGCATCATCAAGCAAAAGCTCCTCTTTTGTCGGAACAAGCGAATATATCGGGACTTCACATACAATTCCTCCCTTCTCCTCTATTGCGCTGATAAGGGCGGGATTTGGAACGTCCGCTCTTGGAATCCCTATTTTTTTACCGGCAATCCAGTCGCCGAGATAAGGTACAAAATCCCTTGAATAAAAAGCCGGAAGAGTCTCACACAAAATTTCGAAACTCTCAAGCGTCTTTGCTGTCTGGGGCCCTATTGCAATAACCCTCGGCCATTTTTTAAGAAGCGGCGCAACCTGCACTGCCGGAAGAGCACTTGTAAAAAAGATGCAGTCAAACTCACCTTCATTTGTACGTGCTGCAAAAGAAGTGACGGCATCTTCGTAAACAGACGCCTCCATGGGAGATACGGCATAGCAGGCATGCCCGTATTTTTTGCAAAGCTCTGCATCCTTTTTGGCTTTTTCTTTCAGGCGGGTTATTGCGATCTTCATTGCCACAAAATATGTAGCGTTATTCAGATAAATGATAGCACTAAAACCCCGGCAATCCGGAAATTAAAAATCATCAAAAAAAAGTTCAGGGGCTAGAATTTACCCCTTAATTTTTCAGGTCCTGGCAAGAACCTGCCGGCTCCCGTCAGCAAAAGTTCCTGTGGCAACAACCGCTCCTTCTGTTTTCCTGAAAGGCGATGTAAGAGTCTCCCCTATTTTGAAATTATGCTGATATGACTGATCACTGCCTGCCGAACCGTTGCTGATTGTAATATTTACAAGTTCGCTGACATCATTTCCTGAAAAAACAATGAACTCAACAAAACCTGTATTGTTTGTCGAAACCTGAAGTTTGACATCCTTTTGTACACTACTGTCCATATCTCCTGTAAGTCCGAAGACAAATACCGCGATGACTGCCGCCAGAATAACTGTTATTGCAACCATTAGTATAACTCCGATAACCGGGGATACAGCCTCTTCATCTTTGATAGTATTGATTTTATTATACCTGCTCATTCAAATGCACATCCCTGTGAAAAATCTATTGTATGCATAGATTTTCACATAAGGCTGAAAATCAAAAATTTAAATTGAATTATACAAAAAAGAGTTTGCAAAATTCTCTTATATATATTATGAAAAAATTTGAAAATAAAATATTCTTTGCAAATGATGTATTTTTTTTGAAGATTATTTCCGGTTTTGAGCTAAAATTCAGGATCAAATAATTATTTTATTCTTGTATGGGGTGCAAATTAAAATTTTAACTGACAATGACTGAGTTAATCGCCGTTTTTCTGCTTGGGGTAGTTCTTGGAACAGTGAGCGGTCTCATCCCCGGCATTCACGCAAACACGATGGCAGGAATTTTGCTTTCAGTTCAGACCGTAATACTTGCTGTTTTTGGGGAAACCGCAATGGCAGTTTCACTCCTGTCAGCATTGATAGTCCATACCTTCCTTGATATAGTGCCCGGAACATTCTTCGGGATACCCGATGCAGACACCGCCCTTTCCGTTCTTCCGGCACACAGTCTTTGTCTTCAGGGACGCGGGGAAGAGGCTGTCAGGATTTCCGCTGTCGGGAGTGCATGGGGTGCGGTATTCAGCCTTCCGGTATTCGCCCTTTTTTTAGTAATCCTCCCTGCACTGCAGCCATATGTCGACTGGTGGATTGGAATCATATTAATCGGGGTTGCAGGTGCTCTGATAGTATATTCGGAATCTCCTGAATGGTCTTTTGCCGTATTCATTGTCTCAGGTGCCCTCGGACTTTTTGCTTTTCAGCACTCTTATCTTGCGTGGCACAGTCTTGGAAATTCATCCATACTAATGCCGCTATTAACAGGTCTGTTTGGAATATCTGTCTTAATCATGTCATCTCCGGGGGAGATGCCTGAGCAGACACATTCCGGGATAACGATGAGCCGAAGGGAGATTATTAAAACCGGCATAGCAGGCACAGTTGCAGGTTCGGTTGTAGGGTGGCTTCCGGGTCTTTCAAACGCCTCTGCAAATGCAGTCCTGGGCTCACTCATTCACCTTGAAAAAGACAGGGAAGGGTTCATAGCCGCAACAAGCGCTGCAAACACTTCAAATGCATTCATCTCTCTTGCAGCGCTTTATGCCGTATCCAGAATGAGAAACGGCGTGATGGCAGCAATAGCTGAATCGGAGCAGATGCCTCCCATAACTTTCCTTTTGTTCTTCGGATTTTGTGCGGCAGTTTCCGGGTTTATTCTGACAATTCTCTTCTCAAAGACAGGACGGATATTTGCCGGCATAAATGTCAGGAACTTAAGTTATGGAATAATTGCCTTTATGACTATTCTGACATTTGCACTTACAGGCCCGTTTGGGATACTAATTTTGATACTTGCATCGGTTACCGGCATTGTCCCGCAGATTGTCAACATCAGGAGAATATACTGTATGGGTGCTGTAATGCTGCCGGTTATACTCTGGTCATTCTCAATACTCTGATTAAAAAACGATGTGAGTTTTTTTAAAAATTGGGATAAAAAATGGCGGAGCCTGACTGTTTACCCTGATATTTCAGTTCTTAACGAAAAAAAGTCAGATTAATTCCCTGCAATGAACAGATATCCCATATAGGCAAAATAAGCCGCAAGGAGCATCGCTGCAAAAAATCTTGTTCCTTTTTTTGATTTATAGAATAATGCAATCGCGGCAACAGAAAACCCTGCCATTATCAGAACGTCTGTTATCCCTGGAATCTCAAGCGGTCTTATCAGGGCACCTGTGCCGAGGACAAGGAGAAGATTGAATATATTGCTCCCGAGAATGTTTCCAACCGAAATACCTCCCTGGTCTTTCAGGATAGCCACGAGTGATGTTGCAAGTTCCGGAAGTGATGTTCCGATAGCAACCATTGACATTCCTATGACAAATGCAGGTATTCCGAGGAATGTTGCAATGGAAACAGCGCTGTTTAGCAGAAACTGAGAGCCTATTGTTACCCCAAGAAGACCTCCGGCAATGAAAATATAGTCCGCTTTTCCGTGGGACTCTATCTTTTCATTGTTTACTGCACCGCTCTTCCATAAATAAATCAGAATTGCGGAGAAGAATATTAAAAATACAATTCCTGCAAGGATGTCAAGAGTTCCCCTGAGTGCAAGGATTGAAAAGACGGCAGTTGCAAAGAGCATTAAAACCATCTCTGTCAGGACATTGCCCCTGCTAAGCTTTCCAGAAAACATAACCGGTTTTATCAGTGCGCACAATGCAAGGACAAGGGCAATATTTGCGATATTGCTTCCAAGAATATTTCCAAGTGCAATGCCCTGATTTCCGGTTGCAACCGCGTTAATACTCACGACAAATTCAGGCAGTGATGTCCCGAATGCAATAACGGTTATTCCGATGGTTGTGGGTGAAACGCCGTATCTTGATGCAAGACCGCCACCCCCTTCGACAAAGTAGTCGGCACCTTTTACGAGGAGAACAAGCCCCAAAACAAATAAAAAAATTTCAGATATCATATTTACCAGGTCGGAAATCTCCGTTCAACATATATTTTTTATAAATCTGATCATCAGATCAGATGCTTCCTAACATTTAGTATAATGCTGGTAATAAGGGTTCATGTTTTTAACAAATAATTCCCTGATAACGAACCTCTTACTCTCTCAAATTCGCATTAATTGATAATCCTGTATTTCCATTTTAAAATTCTGACAACTGAACATTTAATGTGCAATTGCAGACGATTTAAAAGTGAATTTTATGCAATACTGGTTCGGCGATGTGGGTGAAGACGGCAGTTGCACCCCTTATAAAGGAGATAATAATGCATTCGCAGAGCGGGCGGTGCGGATTCATACTGATATGAAAACATTCACTCCGCTTAGTGTCGAAGATGCACTAAAATGCGGTGTTGCAAAGGATCGTCAGGAATATTTCGGGCTTTTAAGGAACATATGCATCAATATCGCGGAAAAAAAGATAAAAGTGCATTACACAAGCGGCGATGTTGAGCTTGTCCAGATGGTGAGGATGCTTGATGAGATGGATCATGTGATAAATCTCCTTATAGAGCGTGCAACCGAATGGTATCTTGTACGCGATCCAAAGTTTTCCCGGAAATACAAGTCCCTTAACGCAAAGAAGATGATTGGGATAATAAAAAGGGACAAGACCTCTCTTGGCCGGATTGGCTATGAGATAGATCGCCTCTCATCCGAGAGGACGAGGCTTATGAAAGAGATATCATCCCGTGCTGATATAATCGCACCAAACTGTAGTGCACTTGTCGGAGGCCTTGTCGCTGCAAGACTCATCTCCCGTGCAGGCAGTCTTATGCAGATATCAAGAATGCCTGGTTCCACAATACAGGTTCTTGGTGCCGAAAGTGCTCTTTTTACACACCTGAGGGGGGGAACACCCTCCCCAAAACACGGAATTATTTTTCAGCACAGGAGGATTCACAATGCAAAACCGTCTGTGAGGGGAAAGGTTGCAAGGGTTTTGGGCGGCAAACTCTCTATTGCAGCTAAGCTTGACTACTATCGCGGTGAGCCGGTTCCTGAATTTATTGAAAAAGCACAGGAGAGGATAGACTATGTATTCTCTCTTGGAGAGCCTGTCGCGGAGGAAAAAACAGATGATAAGAATTGAGGGAATTCTGGTTTCAAAAGGTCAGGGTGGCGTTTACAGCGAGAAGATGATTAAGGGCCATCGTGTATGGGATCCGTACAGGAGCAAGTTTGCCGCACTTGCAATGATCAGGAAAGATGTCGATCTGCTTCCATCACAAAAGGTTCTTTATCTCGGGGCTGCGAACGGAACAACCGTTTCCCACTTTGCAGATTATGTCGAATGCGTTTACGCCGTTGAGTTTGCACCACGGCCAATGCAGGATTTAATCGTTGTCGCAGGAAGGAGGAAGAATATAATACCGATAATGGGGGATGCTACAAGGCCTGAAGAGTATGCACCCTTTGTAGAGGAAGTTGATTTGATCTATCAGGATGTTGCACAGCCGAATCAGGCCGAGATTGCAATAGCAAATCTGCCTTTCCTCAAATTGGGCGGAGAAGTCATACTTATGCTAAAAACCCGTAGTGTTGACGTAACCCTTGTTCCGAAGGATGTTTTTGAAAACACACTTGCTGAACTTGAGGATGCAGGTCTTATCATAAAAGACACATGCTGGCTTGAGCCCTATCATCACGATCATGCATGCATCATCTGTGAAAAGGTCTCCAAAAACTAAATTTTCATATTTCTAACTGTGATTTTTGGTTTTGTTTTTATCGATACCTATAACTATTTTTGTCTGTAAATTTCTCTTTAGTTATGCAGAGATACTTTTTCAATCCGTTTTCGGTATTTCTTTTGCTGTTTTTGATTCTGGCATTAATCATTATGCTGCCTCTCCTGTTCCTTGGAATAATCGGCGGAGCACTGCATAAGCTTGGGTTTGAGACATGGCAGGTCATCTTTCTGGTGGTTGCAATGATAGTCGGAAGTTTCATCAACATTCCTGTAACCCGTATAAAAAACGAGTATTCGACTGTCCGGGTCCCGCACGGCCATCTGATGAGCAAAATGTACAAGGTGCCTGAATTTTCATCCGAGACCACAGTTGCGATAAATCTCGGAGGTGCGGTAATACCTGTTCTCGTATCTTTGGTTCTCCTGCTAAAGATTGCATTTATCCCGGGAAGCACTCTTATCCTGTCATCTGCATTAATCGGGATTTTGATTGTCACAATAGTTGTGCACCTGTCGGCAAAACCTGTTCAGGGGCTTGGGATTGCAACACCGCTTTTAATCCCGCCTTTATGTGCACTTATCTGTGGTATTGTGCTCTCGTGGGGTATTCCCCTTGCAGCGCCTGTGATAGCTTACGTCGCCGGCACAATCGGGACACTTGTGGGTGCAGATATCTTAAATCTTAAAAAGCTCGGGGAGCTTGGGGCTCCTGTTGCAAGCATAGGCGGTGCCGGAACTTTTGATGGTATTTTTTTAACAGGGATTATTGCTGCATTTCTGGCCTGAAAGGAGACGGTTTTTACCATAATTTATAATCCGGAATCTGAAAAAAGCTAAAATGATGCTGTTATTCTGAAAGATTCCCGGATAATATTTCTCTTTATTTTAGATATTGAGATAAATTCTAATATAAATTTAAACTAACTTTTTAGTTTGATAGTTTCTTTTACTCTTTTGTATTGGCTAATGTCCAGAATATCTCTATTATCCAAAATAATGTGGTATCTTTGAAAGAAGGGCATTAAAATGGATAAAAATGTTCATTGTGTGGTTTGGTACTGGGGATTTCTGTAAACTGATTACCGGAATCCCTGGTGTCATATACCATTTTTTAAGATCTAAAAGATCCAAATTTAAAAGATCTAAAGAGTGACTTAATTACCAAATCTCAAATAAGTCATGAATTGCCATAGACGCAAAGAAAAGATCGTATTAAATGCTCGACAAAAAATGTAATAGTCCGGAGCAGATTCGAACTGCTGTCGCAGGATCCAGAGTCCCACATGATTGACCGCTACACTACCGGACTTCTTTTGTTCTTATCAGAACTTGCACTACTTTATCTGTCTGTAATGATTAATTAATCTGACGAAACGTTCGTGGCGGGCAGGTGAAAACCGGGGAGGCTGGTCTGTCTTTGTATATGCAGTGAAAAAAAGTCAGGCATGTAAAAAATATCTGGATATACGGGTGATTTTTGAAAATTTAGTTTCAGTCTCTCCTCCGAAAGTCAGTGCTTTTTATCACCTGCTCTGTCTGCAGTGTGGGCGCATATGCCTGTATTAATTATCCACAATCTGTTCTATCATCGGGGTGGATTTCAGGCATTGTCGACAAGGCAATAAAATGCCGGATTTATTGATATGCGTAATATAACGATGGGTCTGTTTTACCCGACTTACTCTTTGCTGGTAAAATGAGGCCTCTGAGGCTTTTAATTTAGCCTTCTTTATATTGATGGATGCGTCCTTTCGACCACAAAGGATATATTAAGTGTTCTACAAATAGTGCTGTATATTCCGTCGTTCGGAGTATGGGGCAAGGTGAATCTTTATTCGACATGTGTCGAATATTGTTGACTGCCTGATCCTTAAATCGTATGTTAAGGAGGATTATATGACAAGTAAAAAATTCGGAATTGCACTTTTTGCACTTCTTGTAATGGCACTTTTCGCAGTTGCGCCAGCAATGGCATCAACTGATGCTATTAAATCCATTCAGAAGGGCGATACAGTGTTTGTTGGGGAAGAAGGCCTCAATATTTCACAATGTATAGACGGAGCTTCAACTACCATCTATTGGTTTAAAGACTCAACTTCAACAGCTTTCCCATTAGACCTTGGAAGCAATTCAAGTGTCATTATTGGTGAATCAGACTTTGGAACCAGAACCGGTTTCTGGTATAACACATCTGTTTATGCTGACAAGGAAGCTGTATTCAACGTACAGTACCCAAGCATTTCAAATGTCCAGATTTATGATGTAACAGCTGGCAATGAAGATATTACAGGCGAAACTGCAATTACAGACGATCTGCTTAACATTGCATTCCAGTCAAATCTGTACAGCATCTTCAATGAGCGTGCTGGTGCAGTCGGAGGACTTACTGTAAAAGTTCAGACTCCTGATGGAATTACACTCACAGCACTTGTGAACAGTTCTGCTTCAACACCTCTTACAGCAATTCAGCCATCCGCACAGAAATTCTATGTCGGTGGGGACGCATCAGCTCCTGCAAATGCAATATGGGACACATCTATTTCCACATATGCCTCAGGTACCTACAAGGTATGGGTTGAGTCCAATGTCAACTCAATGAAGGACAACCTTGGCAGTGTATCTGGCAAGACAGTTTCACCAACAGTGGAAGTAACACTTGACAAAGAAACAATTACACTCACTGCTGACAAGGAAACAGTTGTACGTAACAACCAGTTTGCAGTTACAGTTGAAGGTAAGCCATCCACAGAGTACATTCTCTGGGTTTCCGGAACACACAGTTTTGGTGCAACAGAATTCCCACCGGTAATCATTGCAAACCAGAAGGATGTAACTCTTAATGCAGGTGCATGGAATTATACCTATAAGACAGGCACAAACGTCTCAATGGATATACCAACAACAAACCCTGAGTTATACTGTGCAAATGTCACAACATCATCCAGTGGTAAAGTAACAGTTGGTTTCTCAACAGACACAAACACAAAGGATTCAACATACAAGATCCGTGTCCAGAGAGGACTTCCAGCAGACAACATGTATGACACTGTAAAGGTTACAGTCGAGAAGGGTGCAGTTACAATCACAGCATCCGGTGACGGTTCGTACTACCTTGGAGAAGAAGTTGAACTCTCAGGTACAAACACTGACGGCGACAACACATACCTCTTCATCACAGGTCCAAACCTGCCGGTAGCTGGTGGACAGCTTCTTACACCTGCAACAGCAGTCACAAACAATGTTGCAAGTACATTCATTTCAAGACCTGTAAAGTCCGATGACACATGGGACTACAAGTGGGACACAGCAACAGTTGGTCTTGATGCAGGTACATACACTATCTATGCAGTAAACCAGCCATATGACAAGTCTCACCTTTCAGGCACAAAATATGACACAATCTCAATTGTTGTCAAGAAGCCATTCGTAACAGCAACCACCTCTGCATCAACAGTTGCAAAAGGTGACAAGTTCTACATCCGCGGAACAGCAGAAGGCAACCCAACACAGGGTGTTGCAATCTGGATTCTCGGAAAGAACTACTGGAACGGAGCAGCAACATCATCAATGGAAACAGAGACTGTCAACGATGACGGCTCATTCGAGTACGAAGTCGGAACAGCAACCACAAAGGACATGGCATCAGGACAGTACTTTGTAGTTGTTCAGCACCCGATGTACAATGATGTATTTGATGTAGATGTATCAGCAGGCGTTGGCGGCATTGTATACGTACAGGAAACAGTATCCGGTACAGCAAACAGCCAGTTCATTATTGCAGGTACAGGTAAGCTTCAGGGCTCAGACGCTGCAGAAGCACTTATCAATGCAATCAACTCACCTGACATTGATGATACATACACAAAACTGACCTTCCTCGTAGAAGAGCCATGGATCAGGATCAACTCAGTTGGTGACCACTACGTTGGTGACCAGTTCAAGATCTCCGGTACAACCAACCTCGCAGTCGATGATGATCTGATTGTTGAAGTTACATCTTCATCATTCAGCCCAACACAGAAGACACAGAGCGGCGAATTCTCAGGAAAGACCGAGACCGTAAAGGTCACAGCAGGCGAAACATTCAATGAATGGTCAATGGACGTTGATGCAGCAGCATTCAAGCCAGACGATTACATCGTAAACGTTGAAGCTATCGAAGCTGACGCAACAGCAACCACCACATTCACAGTCCTTAAGGGCGAACCTGTAAAACCAACAGAAGCACCTGTTGAACCTACAGAAACCACAGCACCAGTTGAACCTACAGCAACCACAGCACCTGTCGAGCCAACAGCAGCACCAGGATTTGGCGCATTTGTTGCACTCATTGGTCTTGGAGCAGTAGCAGCACTGGTTCTTAGAAAGGACTAAATTTCCAAAATCAAATCTTTTTTTTGAAAACTTTTAAATTAATCAATTAAATCATCCGGAAAATTCAGAATCTTTGAATAAAATAAAAGAAAAGATTCAAAAAAAGCTGTTTTTGGTTGTTTAATACAATTTTAATGCAGTTTAAATAATTTGTTTTACCTGATTATTTTGTATTGTTTTGTATCGCCTGTATTCCTTTGGCCTTTAAAATCCTGATTTGAATTAATCAGTCTTTAATGCAAAAAACCAAATTTGTATGTTTCATTGCCTGACGTCCTGGATTTGAAAAATAAATTCCTGATGAGAGTATTTTGTATTAATTATTTAGAAATCTCCTGATATCCGCACAATATAAAGCCTATGAAAGCAAAATAACCTTCTATGGATCTTCGTCGCTTTCTTGCACTCTTAATATTACTCGGAGCGATCTGCTGTGTTGTTCAGGCAACCACACTTACCGTAACAGTGCG